>CAZUCG010000249.1:1649-4997 GCA_964619145.1 uncultured Lentisphaeraceae bacterium
TCGCCAGGTGAGCTCACCGGTATCACCTTGGATATGCGCGATACGCCAGACCTGCTGCCAGTCTTGGCAGTCGTCGCGGCAGGAGCGCACGGCCTGACCCGATTTACCCACGCCGCTCGCTTGCGCCTGAAAGAAAGCGACCGCCTCGCTAGTGTGGCGGCACTGTTGCTGGCGCTGGGTGGCGAAGTGCGGGAATTGCCGGACGCTTTGGAAGTGACCGGTAACGGAACTTTGACTGGCGGACATTGTGATGCCGCCAACGACCATCGACTAGTGATGGCCGCAACCCTAGCCAGCGTGCTGGCGAGGGAAGCAATCACCCTGACCGGCGCTCAGGCGGCGGAGAAGTCATATCCGGAACTGCTGGCAGATTTCAAACACTTGGGTGGTGATTTTTGTGGCCAAGCCAATGCCTTTGCGGACTGATTTAGGAAAACACACCTCGAAGAATTTTTAATTAGCAATTTTTAACTCCTGACTAATTTACCAAAAGGAAGGTTACGCTGATGGATCTCAATGAATATCGAAGCAAAATTGACGCCATAGACGACTCGATGCTGAAGCTTTTTGTCGAGCGGATGCAAGTGGCCAGTGACGTAGCGAAACATAAACAAACCAATCACATTTCCGTGAGTGATCCAGCTCGCGAGCGCGAAATATTGGTGCGGATGGCCAAGGCCGCTGGTCCAGGGCTGGCTGGCTATGCTCAGCGGCTCTACACTATGCTCTTTGACGTGAGCCGGGCCCATCAACACGAATTCAATACCAGCAGCGGGGCAATTTCTGCCTTGATTAAGAAAGCAAGGGAAAATACCCCGTCCGAATTCCCGGATTTAGCCACAGTGGCGGTGCAAGGCACAGATGGCGCATATTCCGAATTAGCCGCTGAACGCTGCTTCGGCTTGCCAGAAATTACCTGGGTGAGGAGTTTTTCCGGCGTCGCCCAAGCTGTGGAGAAGGGCTTGTGCAAATACGGTATCCTGCCGGTGGAAAATAGTAATTACGGCACCGTGGGAGCAGTGTACGACTTGATGCAGCAGCATAAATTCCACGTGGTCCGGAGCTTGAAGCTGCATATCGCCCACGCCCTCCTCGGATTGCCCAATAGCAAACTCGAAAATATCCGGGAAATCATCTCGCACGAGCAGGCCTTGGGACAATGTGATAAATTCCTGAATGCGCATCCGTCCATCAAGGTCACGACAGTGGAGAATACCGCCGTGGCTGCTCGGATGGTGCTGGAATCGAACCGCCAGGATGTCGCCGCCATCGCCAGCAAGAATTGCGCGAAGCTCTATAATCTGGCCGTGCTCAGCGATGATTTGCAGAATAGCCCGAATAACTATACGCGCTTTATCTGCATCGCTAAGGACCTGCTGATTTACCCTGGAGCGGCTCGTATTAGTTTGATGCTGTCTCTGCCACACCGGCCCGGGGCGCTGTATTCGGTTATCGCTAAGTTCGCCGCGCTAGGCCTGAATTTGCTCAAACTGGAGAGCCGCCCAATGCCAGGCAGCGATTTCGAATTCCGCTTCTATTTCGATATCGCGGCACCAGAGCGTTCCGAAGCAGTGCTGCGGTTGCTGGACGAGTTGGAAGCCGAACTCGATAACTTCACCTTCCTGGGCTGGTATAGCGAAGCCTGAAATAACCTGGATAAGCAGAATCCTCCTCCTCTCTCCCTGCCTACCGCCACAGACGGTAGGCAGGGGAAGGGGAAGAGATTCATCAATCCCAAATATACCTTTCTTTAGGGAAGATTTGATTAGCCCGCAAGGATTTTCGCTGCTCCAGTTGCAATATTATCCGAAAGCGCTGCTTACCAGAGTTTAATTCCCAAGGTCACGGTGAGGGTCATCCAGATGCCGACCAGCAGGAAAATGCCCCCGGTGATTCGCTGAGCCCAGACTTCGAATTTAGCTAACATACTATAAGCCCGAGCCACTTTGTTGGCGCTGAAAGCCAGCAAAAGCGCGAAGATCAGCACTGGCAATCCGGTAGCCAAGCCAAACAAGCTGGGCAAGGCCAATCCTGATTGCATCTTAATATCCAACGGCAACAGACTACCGAAAAACAACGCCGCCGAAGTCGGGCAGAAGCTTAAGGCAAAAATCACCCCGAGCAGAAAAGCACCCAAGACGCCCATCTTCTCAACGCGTTTTTGCATCGCCGCGCCCATCCCACTGCCGGACGAGAATCTCAACCGCAGCAAATCAAGCAGCACCATCGCTACGATAATCAGCAGCGGGCCCATCAGCAGATTCATATATTTTTGCAAGTTATGCGACAACTCGGGGGCGGCGGTTAGGCCGCCGACCAGGATGACGCCCAAGACCACATAAGCCAGCATCCGCCCCAGAGTATATAGCAATCCGCTGGTTAAGACTAGGCTGACTTTGCCTAACTTGCGGGAGACGAAGCTGATGGCCGCGATGTTGCTCGCCAGCGGGCAGGGGCTGATAGAGCACAGGATGCCCAGCCACACTGCCGTCGCGGCAGCGATGATGTATTGGTCCATAAATTCCTTTATCCCAGCAGTATTTTAGTTTTGCGCGTCATTCATTGTCCGCTTCCAGCATTTTCTTGATACCTTGTTCGATATAGCTCTTGAATGCGTCATCAGACTGTTTGACGATGGTCCAGATCTGATCTAAATTCAAGTGCTTGTCTCCGCTTTGCAGTACTACACTCTTGGTAGTCAAGCCGTATTCTTTGACAAAGTGCTCGTTAGCCGTCTCATCGACGTTGATGGGCTTGAAGGCCAAGTCGCCGGCAGCGAGCTGCGCGGCAAAGCTGGTCTCGATGACCTCTTTGGTCAGGCGCTCAAACTTATTGCAGGTCATACAGCGCATATTGCCGTGGAAGTAATAGACTGTCAGTGGCGCCTCTGCTGTCACGTCGGAAGGTGGTGTAAGCGGCGGGCAGGCTTTGTCAGACCAGAAAAGTCCAAGAATGGGACAACTCGCCTTGCCTCTGTATTCTCGGGTGATTAACGCCGCCAGGCTGAGGCCCACAAATAGTAGCAGAATTATCGTCAGCAGTCTTTTACCACCACTGCAACAGGCCGCGCCAGCACTTTCGGCCGCGTCTTTTTCTGAACTGCCGCAGCAGCAGAGTGGCTGCCCTGACGCGACCTCATCTTCGTTATCAGAACAGCAACTCGCTTTTTGGCCAGCATCTCCTTCTGTGCTGCCACAGCAGCAGCTTTGTTGACCTTCAACTTGATCCAAGGCGTGTTCTTGGTCACTGGCGGCCATACTTGCACCGGATGGTTTCAACAATACCATCGCTTCTTTTGCGGACAGTACCTTTCCAATGCTGACTACATTGCCGTCAATCGCCAGAGCA
>CAZUCG010000250.1:0-4976 GCA_964619145.1 uncultured Lentisphaeraceae bacterium
AATTTTGCTGGGTAGAGGAGATAACGACGACGACGAGGACGTCGTCGTCGTTACAGCCTGTGCGAGCGGCAGATCAAGGCTATTTGATGGGCGAAAGAACAAGCATCCGTTAGGCCAAACGCGGCTTGAAATTGCCCCCCCTGCCCAATTTTGCTGGGTAGAGGAGATAACGACGAGGAGGAGGACGTCGTCGTTACAGCCTGTGCGAGCGGCAGGTCGGGGCTATTTGAACTGCATAATAGCGGCGGCAATTTTTTGCCGCTGGCGGTCGAATTCTTCTGGCTCCCACCAGGATTGCTCGTGGATGTCCAGGACGTGACCGAAACGCTTTTGGTAATCGCCAAGTTCATTCGGCAACTGCGCGCGGATCTCAAGCAACAACTGCTTGGCGGCGGCAGTGGCGGCGGGCTGGGTGGCGGCGTGTTTTTGGCAGAGTTCTTCCAAGAGACGCAGGTAGCGGTAGTCGTCAATCCCCTCGCGGATGGCCTCCCACTGCAGGGTTGAGATAATCTGACCATCCTGGTTAAAAACCGTAACGTGGTCGCTGTTACCCTCATCGAAGTCATTGTAGATATCACCGCGAGGATTCAGGTAAGCCCAGTAGAACTGGCCGCGAGCGCCAGTGCGATAATGGAAGAAGCCGGCCTTGAAACGGACGGCATCGGGGTATTCCCGCGCGCCATTGCTGTACCACCAGAACTCTTTTTCAGGCAGAGCCGCGCATTCCGCCAAAATGCGGTCGGGCTGGAAGGTCTCGTGATTGACCGTATAACAACGCACATCGAGACCGTGGCCGATGGCGTTGATATCATCCTGGGTCACGGTCGAGTAAGTCCGCACCCCCGGTGCTGTCTTCAGGTCGTTGTAGAGCTTAATCGCGCGGTCCAGGCGTTCCTTGCCGCCGGCAAACGGCTCATCAACTGGATAAAAGAGCAACTCGCGCCATTGATTGCGCTTAACAAGCGCAGATAGTTCCGCTGCCCACTCCGCGGTAATCGAGCCACCACAGGCATAAGGCAGCGGATGGCGCGGATATCCTTCGGCATCGAGCACCGCGTTAACTCGGCGCAAGTAGTCTTCGCCCATCGGCTGTTTTCTGCTGTCGTAAAGCACAATAGTTGACATATTATGACGACGCAGATCCTGCAAAGTGGCACGCAGCAGCGGCTCCGGCATATCAAAAAGCCGACCGGCGCGGCTGCCATAGTACATTCCAAAACAGCTGTAAGCGAATGGTTCGGGGAGGATAAATGGGTAAACTTCCAAGGTCAACGGGAACGTCCGGGCTGGCTTCCCGGCGGCGGTTAGGGTTAAGGTAGCCTGATAGCTGCCGGCACGGGCTTCGACCGGCAAAGTCAGCACGAGGTAAAATTGCCGTGATTCGCCCTGGCGGACATCGCTGAATTCACGCGGCTCAAGCAGCTCAGGCACGACGGCCCATTGCAGCCGTGCGCCCTTGCGGCCGACCTTCTGTGGATGCTGTCGGACGTGCAAGAGCTGCACAGTACCTGGCAGCTCGCCCTGCAGCGTCAACTTCACCTGCTCCAAGTCTTCCAGGGCATACACGGCCAACGTTGCGGCCCGAGCGCTGCCAGGCGCGGCCTGGATTTGCAGCCTGGCTTGTTGCTGTGCCGCAGTCGGGGTAGTCTGGCGATAGACCCGCTGCTGGATGGAGGGGACGTAAGGGATATAGCCACTGCGTTTATCGTCAGCGCCAGGGACTGGCAGTTCGAGGTTGGTCGGCGGTTCCTGGTAGATAAATGCCTTAGCTTTGCTTTCAGCAGTCGCTTCCAACATCAGACGATTGACCGCGGTATCGAAGGCCTCTCGCTCATTTACTGAGGCAATCAGCAGCGTATTCAACAGCCACGGCCCCTCCAGAGCGATATCGAGACGCTCAGCTGTGACCGTAAACAAGGCCGTATCCCAGGCGAAGTCTCCGGGGTCGGTGTTACTTAGTCGGAGGCGTTTGCCAGCGATGTTCAGGGTGCAGCCTGGTCCCGGGAAAAGTTGATCCCCGGAGAGTGCGAGAATCTGATAGCGTCCCGCTGCGAGTGGTATTGACAGCGTGCTGTTTTGCTGTGCGGCGGCGAAGGTCGCGCGGCCGGGGCCGGGTTCCCGGCGGTCAGCGAAAGCCACTCCTTGAGCATCTTTGAATGCCTCCGGGCCTAAGATAAAGAATCCGTCGGTCGAGAGTGATGCTGCAGCGGCCAAGCTAAAGCTTTTGACCACTGAGTCGGCTGGTGGTTGTGGGGCTGGCGCCTGGTCTGCTTTTTCGGCCGGTTTGAGATAAGCCGCCTGCATCTCCACCACTCGAGCAGCGGCGTCGAATACAGTCATCCGCAATTGTTCGACTGCGAGATCTTCAAAATCGAAAGTATTGACGCTGAAATCGGGTTGGCTAAGGGTGTAGTAGCGCGGGTCGTCTGGGGTCAGGGTCTCCTGCAATTTCAGAAAGTCCTTGATCCCGCCCTTAAATTCTGCCAACTGCAGCCATTCTCCCTGGCTCAATGCTTCCAGGGTATAGTGATCTATCCTATGATTCAGAGAAAATGTGACTTGATGGACAGTGATGCGGTTAATGGTGACTGGTTTGTCATAGTGGAAAGTCAGGGTATGCGGCGGTTTAGCATCGCGTTCGGTACACCAGTAGGCGTGCCGAGTGGTGCGGGTCTTCCCGTCGGCCGCCCGTTGGGCCGGAGTGATGGCCAGCTCGGTGCTGGCAGTCACCCGATCTGGACGATAGACTTTGGCGAACACAAACGGTGCACTTAACAGCAAGGCGAGAACAAACGATTGAATTTTCATTTTTAGCTCCTATTTCCCCAACCACCAGACATCGGTACTGCGGGCCAGCGGGATCTGCCCTTTGGGGAGCAGTTCCACGTGGCCATCATAATACGCGGTCGTCATTTTATTTTCGTGAGAGCCGAACAGCACTGAGACGTCGCTGGTCAAGAAGGTGGTGCTCTGGTGATTTTCTCCGAACAAGGCGCATTGACCTGGATATTTGAGGACGTTCAGGTTGATGGACTTGTAGGCATCGCACAAACCGGCGACCCAATAGACGTTATAGGCGACATTGCCGTAGGTCCGACAGACTAACTCCGATGTCCCTTTAGTGATCATCGCCAGTCGCATAGATTCCGGGCATTGCAGTAACCGGTCGCCGTACTTTGCATCGAGATCGCTGAGAACGAGGTACCCGCAAGTGTACATTTCGCGGCTGCGGACTGGCCATTTGCTGGCCGTTCCATACTGCTGGTTAGGCGTCATATGGTCGTTGAAATCGTGGGCGTACTGGTGAAAAATCATAGCCAGCTGTTTGCGGTTGGAAATACACAAAATCCCGCGAGCTTTTGACCTGGCCTTCTGCAAGGCCGGCAGCAGCATAGATGCCAGAACTGCGATGATGGCAATGACAACCAGCAATTCAATTAAGGTGAATTTTTTACGCATAGTTGTTTCTCCTTATTTAGAGTTAAGTAGCGATTCTTGTCAATCTGGTCAATTTTATTTCAAAGCAGCAATACAGCGTACGTCTGCAGGGTGAGTTGCTTACCCTGCAGTATGACCTCCCCAAAAGATGGCGCGAAGAGTTTTTGCGGTGCGGAGTTAAGAGTAATCTGAGCTGCCGTCTTGAGGTCATAATTAACCAGATGCATAAAACGTCGCCCATCTGGAACCCGGAACAAGGTAGCCCCGACGGCCTGGCTGCCGGTAAAATCGAGTCCCGGCGGCAGGGCAGACAATAGACGCTCGCCCGCGACCGGATATGGCAATTGGGCAGGGTCGTCCAGGGTGCTCACTGGCACGGCTTCGGGTGCATCCGGGAAGGTGCTTTGCGGCGCTGCAGTACGCTCGAAGGCCTGCAGGTCATAGCTTCCAGATGTACCGGTGAAGATCACCCTCGGCAGCTGTCGGAAACAGTCGAGTTGTTGGTTGCTGAGCATCTGGACGTTGGGCACGAGCAATGTTTCCACGCCTTGCAGCGCTGCGAGGCCATCCTGGACGACAAAGCGAAAAGGTATGCCGTGTTTAAGCAGAATCTGCAGCAGCCCCCAGAGCGAGCTCTGGCATTCTTCCGGGAACAGCAGCCGTGATTCGCGGTTGACATAAATGGCAGTCGGAGCAGCGTTGACTGCCCCCTGCCAAATTTCCGGATACTGATGGATAAACTCAGCAAATGGGCGGGTAGCGGCCATAAATTCCGGCCGCTCGTAGAGTGACTGACCTGGGCCATCGAAGCGCAGTCCCCAGGTTGTGCAGGGGGTCTGCCCCCAAGCCAGCGCTTCAGCCAGGGTCAGGGCGCACTCGTTGCTGTCCGGCCAGCGGAAAGTATGGTCCGGGTTATGCAGATGATGCGAGGGGTAGGCGCTGAAACCGGCAGCAGCAGCGAAGGCGTATATTTCAGTTTGCGAACGCAAGCCGCCATTTTCGTTGAGCCCGGGGAAAAGAGAATTCTCGGCGCAGACCAAGTCGTGCGTCTCGGCCAAATCGGCGGGATAGACATTAGTGAAGCCATCATTCTCAAGTCTGCGACTGACACCGGGATTGCCGCCCAGGATGGCACCAGGCTTGATCTGGTCGATGCGTTGGCGAAGCTCACGCATAATATTCTGGCGATGTTGCTGCCGAAACAGAGTCATTTCCAGATAAGCCGGGTCGATACGGCCGCGCTGACGCGGGAAGCAGAGGCCAGAGAGGTCTGCGAAGCCGAAGCATCTGGTCGCTTCTTCAGGGGTGTATTTCTCGGCCAGGTATTGATGAAAGTGCTTTAGGCAGAGCGGGCAATAACAACCTTTATAATAATCGTTGTCGAGGCGGATGCCGTCGAGTCCGCAGTACTGCAGCCCGTACTCGACGCCGTTGAGATAATACTCGCGGACCTGCGGGTGGGAAAAGCAGAGGCTGGGGCGATCGTAGTTGTATTCCAGGCGTTTGCCGCTGGCATCCACAGCCAGACACTCCGACGC
>CAZUCG010000251.1:0-4970 GCA_964619145.1 uncultured Lentisphaeraceae bacterium
ATGCCCTTGGAGACAATCGTGCTGCTGGTGTTCTTTCCTATATGGATCATCTTGGTGCCCGTGTCTGCCTGCTGATAGTTATTGGTAACCGCCACCGAATAGAACTCACCCACCGAATTATCCCCCAGCAGCAGGCAGCTCGGATATTTCCAGGTGATGGCAGAGCCGGTTTCAAGCTGCATCCAGGAAATCTTGGAGTTCAGTCCGAGACACTTGCCACGCTTCGTGACGAAATTATAGATCCCGCCCCGCCCCTCTTTGTCGCCTGGGTACCAATTTTGCACGGTTGAGTACTTGATCGTCGCGTTGTCGTGAGCGACCAGCTCCACAACTGCTGCGTGCAGTTGGTTCTTGTCACGGATTGGTGCCGAACACCCTTCCAGATAACTCACCTGGGCATCATCCTCCGCGACGATCAGCGTCCGCTCAAATTGCCCTGTATCCTGCGCATTGATGCGGAAGTAGGTTGAAAGCTCCATAGGGCAGTGGACGCCCTTGGGGATGTAGGCAAATGAGCCATCGCTGAAAACTGCCGCGTTCAGAGCTGCAAAAAAATTATCTTTGTAGGACACGACTGAGCCGAGGTACTTCTGCACGAGGTCTGGATGCTCCCGGACAGCTTCCGAGAAGGAGCAGAAAATGATGCCTTGTTTTGCCAGTATATTTCGGTAAGTGGTGCCCACCGATATGCTGTCAAAGACCGCGTCCACGGCTACGTTCGCCAGTCGCTCTTGTTCGCGCAAGGGGATACCCAGCTTCTCGTAGGTCTCTAACAACTGCGGGTCAACCTCACTCAGGTTTTTCGGCCGCGCCTGGTCCTGTTTTGGGCTGGAATAATAAGAGATATCCTGGTAATCAATGGGAGGGTAGTGAACTTTGGCCTAGGTCGGCTCCTTCAGGGTCAGCCAATGTCGATACGCCTTCAGCCTCCATTCCAAAACAAATGCCGGTTCATTTTTCTTGCCGGAAATCATCCGGATGGTATCTTCATTCAAACCAAGCGGTGCTGTTTCCGATTCGATTTCCGTCACGAAGCCGTATTTGTACTCTTGCTCCGCCAAGGATTTGAGATTATGGTTGGTGGTCATAGTATTTTGTTGTGTTTGGAGTCAAAGCGTGATTTCGTGGCACGCCTTTTTGATTTGTTGGAGGGCTGTTAGGATGATCTTGCGAGGTGCGCCAATGTTTAAGCGCATAAACCCGCTGCCTTCTAGCTGCCCAAATTGGGTGCCCGGATTCAGGCCGACACCGGCTTTGTCAACAAAAAAATCTCTGAGTTGTGCGTCATTCAGATTCAGGCCTCGACAATCGAGCCAGAGCAGATAGGTGCCTTGCGGTTGGATCAATTTTATTGCTGGTAGGTAATTGCTGAGGTAGGTTGAAACGGCGTCGCGAGTGCCTTGCAGGTAATTCAGCAATGCTTCCAGCCAGGGGCCGCCTGCACGATAGGCTGCTTCAAAGGCAACGATGCTGAAAGGATTTGCGGCGTTGACGTGCGTGGCAGCGAAAACTTGAGTTATCTGGGCGCGGAGCTTTGCATCAGGGATAATGAGTGCAGAAAGGCCTAACCCAGGGATGTTAAAAGTTTTACTTGGCGATAAGGCCGTGATTACGCGGCTGGGATTCTCGGCCAGAGCGGCAATTACCTGATGTTTGTGACCGGGGTAGATCAGGTCGGCGTGGATTTCATCGGAGACGATCAGCAAGTCATATTTTTCTGCGATCTCTAACAACGCAGCGAGCTCTTGTCGTTCCCAGACTCGCCCGACTGGATTGTGTGGTGAACAGAGTAATAACAGCTGCGCTTGTTTGGCGCATTGGCTCAAATGCTCAAAGTCAATCGTGTAGCGGTTGTTTTCCAGGCGTAATGGATTGGACAGCAATTTTCGTTGGTTGTTGCTGATCGCTGAATAGAAAAGGGGGTAGACCGGAGGCTGGACGATAACCGGATCGCCGACGTTGGTAAAGGCTCTTACTGCCGCGTTTAATGAAAAGACCACTCCTGGGCAGAAGACGATCCAGTCAGGGGGGATGCTCCATCCGTGGCGTTGCTGCACCCAGTTGAGCACTGTTTCATACAGCGTGTCGGGAAAATGCGTGTAGCCGTAGATGGGGTGGCGAGCGCGTGCGATCAACGCTTCAGAAATTGCGGCTGGCACGGCAAAATCCATATCAGCCACCCAGAGCGGAATGACATCAGCTTTGCCAAACACGTTGTGTCGCTCGTCATATTTGACACTGTGACTGCCAGCACGGTTGATTTCACGATCAAAGTCGTTGGATACTTGCCCAAGGGCGATGCCCGCCGGTCGGGAGGGGATATTTGAGTTCGAGTTTTCGTTCATAATAATGGCTACTTCAGTTGGTCAAAAAGAGTGGAGGGTGGCGCGGCCGCTCATCTTGGCGGTGAGTTTTTTAGTCAGGTAGTTTTTCCCAGATAGTCACTTCCGACAGAGAGTGCTGGAATTTACGCTTGGTTTCTCTAATCACAAAAGGCACGCTCGTCGGCTCTTGTATGAGCTTAAAGTGCCGGCCTAGGAGTTCTTTCAGGCCATCTAGGGTGGTAAAGTTCTCACCGTCTTTTTTATAGCCGCCAAGCCAGCGTTTCTTCTCGGTATGTTCCGTGGTCCAAGTATATGGCGAGGCAATTATCAACAAACCGCCAGGATTCAAGCGGGTCTGAATTGTGCTCAACAATTTTGCCGGGTCGTAAAGGCGGTCGATTAAATTAGCCGTCAAAATCAGGTCGTAGCCGGAGAAGTTTGCTTTCAGGTTACAAGCGTCACCCTGGTAAAATTCTACTGTGCTTTTGCTATTATCCCAGCCGAGACTGGCTAGTGAGCGCTCCTTATAGGAAACCAGCTCGCCTTCATCGTTGAGCGTGTAACGCAGCACACCTTGTTGCAGCAGCCGTACTCCTTGCCCAATGAACCGTGCGGAAAAATCCACTCCGGTGACCTGTTTAAAATGTTTTGCGAGTTCGAAGCTGGCGCGGCCTGCTGCGCAGCCCAGATCGAGTGCCTTACGGGCTGGCCGGTCACCCAAGGCCGCGATTGCCATTTTTGCCAGTGTGGCGGGGAAATTCGGCACCCCAAAATAGACCTCGCCGTAATGAAATTCGGCATACTCGGTGAGCAGCTTGTCGGTTTCATAAGCAGAGCTGGGTCGCGCTGGTGGCGGGCCAGCCACAACATAACGAAATCCCGCGTGTTGGAAGAAATGCCGCCTGAAGGCGTAACGAGCACTTCTCAAAGCTTCATTGCCGCAAGAAATCCAGGAGCCGCCCTTGATCAAGTTGTGTTGGTCATCGAAGGTGGGGGTGGTGAAATCGTCATAAAGCGGGTGCACATCGAAGCCTTCGAATGGATAAATCGGTGTTTCTGTCCATTGCCAGACATTGCCCACGACATCAAAGAACTCACCCTGCTTAAATTTATTGACTGGGCAACTGGAGGCATAATAATCCAGATGTAGGTTGCCGACTGCGGCTTCGTTGAATGGCACATTGCCTAAATTGCTTGAATCGTAAAGCCGGTACCATTCGTCTTCGCTTGGCAGTCTGAGAGTTTGACCAGTGCAGGCGGCTTTCCAATTGCAGAAGGCCTTGGCTTCGTGGTAGTTGACCTCAACCGGCCAATCCCAGGGCATCGGGACCTCTTCGGTCATTAAGCGGAGCTGCCAAGCGGTATCCTTTTTAATCCAGAAAGTCGGATATTGGGCCGCGCTGAATTTTTGCCAGGAGAGGCCTTCTTCCTCCCAATACTTCGTGGCTGTATAGCCATTTGCTTCGACAAATTCCAAGAACTCCTGGTTACTGACCAGGTATTGGCTGGCCTGAAAAGCCGGCACGGCTGCTTCGTGCCGGCCAAATTCGTTGTCCCAGCCGTAGGTAAGCGGAGCGGCAAAATTTTTGCCCAGCCGGACTGTGCCAGCCGAAATCTCAAGCAAGCAGTTTTGCGGGGCATCACCTGATTCTCGGCAGGGCTTCCAGTCAGGGTGCGGCTGCACGTATTCGAGCTTATGCTGGCGAATTAAAACCGATGAGGTTTCCAAATGAATGCGTTCGTGTTCAACCCCCATAAGAATCGCCCACCAGGGGCTTTCCCAGGTAATCGGCAAGGTTAAGGGCAGATCACTGATGAGCTTGTCCACCAAGCTGCGGACAGTGTCACGGTAGTTGCGCACCGTTTCGATGCTTGGCCAGTCGTAGTGCGCGGTATTCAGATCATCCCAACTCATTTCATCAACTCCGACGGCACAAATCGATTCTAGGACGGGATTGATTCGCTCGGTGATCACGCCGGTCAGAATTAGTTTGTTGATGAAAAAGGTCGAGGTGTGACCGTAATAAAAAATCAGGGGGTGGCGCAATGAAATTGGCTTTTTATAGTACGCCGCATCAGTGCGCAAGGTTTCAAAAAGCTTTTCACAGCGATCTTGGGTGGTGTGGAAATAAGCGCGGACCTCTTCGCGTTTGAGGTTGCTGTCATCCCCGTTGAGTAAAGGAGTTCTCTGAAAATATTTTTTTGACATCTGTTATTTTCTCCGGATAAGAGATTTTTTGGGCAACTGATTTTTTATCCCCGAAGCCTGGCTTTAATTCTGGCTGTTGAGGTATGACATTTTGTTTTTCCTTTACACTTGTTGACTTGCCATTATTTTATCGCATTTTCAAGTCTGCCGAACATAATGCGATCCGTGCTGCCTTTGTGATCGCTTTGTGTTACGCTCACCCAGATCACGCCATCGTGTTGATGGAACGTCGGGTATTGAAATGAGTTTGGCGTTTCGAAACGATATTTCCGTTCCCAAATCTTAGCATCTTTTGATATGTCGATATTGAACACGCTGCGGCGACATTGGCTTATCTGGGTTCGCTCTTGCCATCCAAGGTAATACATGCCGCCGAACCGATCGAAACTCGGCTTGGAATTGTCTCCGTTACAAACAAAAGGCAGCTCTTGGCCTTC
>CAZUCG010000252.1:0-4945 GCA_964619145.1 uncultured Lentisphaeraceae bacterium
TTCTGATACGCCGGCGGGAGATAATCCTCACCCCAGAACCAAGTAGCACGCTCCGTTATCAGATAGAAAGCCTCTTCTGGCACTGGCTGACGCTGCAGGGGTGAGTTTTCCGGCACTACGCCGACAAAAAAGTTATAGCCGTCATTTTCGGCCGCGTTCTTAACGGCCACTTCGCGTTGTAGCAACATCCCGAAATGGGTCGCCAGCTCCTCAGCAGCGAATTTGGCTATTGTCCCGGCATCGTCTGGGCAGACGATGCTGAACTTCTCGCCCACTTGTACTTGCCCGCGTACCAGGACAACTAATAGCAATATTACCCAAAAAATCTTCTTGACCTTCATTGGCTTGCCTTTCTACTATCTTTGTTGTGATTGTGACCAAGAGTCTCAGACGAACAAGAATCCCGGCAAAAATATACCACCCTCAGTGAGAAATTTTTCCCTTACCCGGCTGTCTCAGCAAAACAAGGGCTGCCAGCAAAACTAGGCAATGCCATTGACCGATTTTGCGGGTGACTTTAATATAATGGTAGGCCGACAAATAACAATCTCGGCAGAAAAAACACTTGAGGCGGTAAAATCACAGCCAGGGCAAAGGGCTAATCGCGGAGCTGGCTAAGTGCGTGCTGCTTTCCGTGGCCACTGAATCGAGTTTTGCCAAAAAAAAGGACCAATTTCACTGCCTTAGGATAGTTTTTGCAGCAACGCCACGACTTCGTCATCACTCATCGCTCGCGGATTGGCTTTCATACTGCCACTGCGACAATGCGCCACGATGTACGGATAGTGAGCCGGAGTCAAGCCGGCAGAACAAAAATCTTGCGGAATCTGCAGTTGTGAGACTAATTCTTGCACTCGCTGCAGTAACTCCTCCGGGCTTGACAAACCGATGCATTTTGTTAGTCCTGTCAGGCTTTCCCGGCAGGCAGGCAAATTCCAAGCCAGGATATGCGGCAGCAATATCGCACAGGTGTAACCGTGCGCCAAACGCAAAATATGCCCCAGTGGGTGCGCTAGGCCGTGCACTGCCCCCAAGCCGCTTTGGGAAAATGCCAATGCGCTCAGCATACTGCCCTCGGCCACCCGCAGACGAGCCTCGCTATGATCACCTTTTTCCCAAGCCAGCGGCAGCCATTGCAGTAATAAGGCGATGGCTCTTGTTGCCAGCCCGCGGCTATATTCACTGGCTCCTGAAGAAATGTACGACTCTAAAGCCTGGGTTAAAGCATCCAGGCCGCTGTCTGCAGTGATCCGAGCCGGCAAAGAGAGGGTAAAGTCTGGGTCGCAGATAGCCACTCGCGGAACCATCAAGCTAGAACGCAAAGAGCGTTTCTGATCGCCAATTTCATCGGTTAAGACTGCACTGGGGGTGATTTCAGCCCCAGTGCCGGCAGTAGTAGTCAAAGCCAGTAGAGGCAATACTTTGCTCGGCAGAGGGATTAAACCGGAAAAATACTCGCGCACGCTGGCAGTCCCCTGAGACAACAAGGCCGCAGCCTTAGCTGTGTCCATAACACTGCCACCGCCACAACACAACACCACGTTGACACCGCCGGCACGGATGATTGACACGCACTCTTCCACGCTGGACAAGGGCGGATCGGCAGGGATGTCACTCTTAATGTTAATCAGCCGCGAACCTAGCCTAGTCAACAAATCCTGCCCAGGCGGACTAGCCAGGGCGCTTTTCGAGGCCAGCAGCAATAGCCGCACTTTTTGCCCCGACAACATCTTGTCTAGCTCAATAACCGCTTGAGCACGGCTACCGCTGCCAAAATGCAGCCTTGAGGGTAAATTCACTGAATAGGCGGCCGCAAGCACGATAGAATCTCCTTTTTCTGCAAAAACTACTGACTGATAGTAATCAGCACTCAATATAACTACTCTGATGCTGACTCAATGGCTGTCATTATGCTATCGCCATTAGTTGTATCCGCCAGCTAATCAACCTTAGACTAAATAACACCCGCTGCTCCATTCATCCAAGGTAATACGAGTCAATTCGCGGGCGCCAAGAGCGGCAAAACGTTCCCGGACGGCACAGTACTGCTCACTGAGGATACCTGAGAGCAACAGAAAAGAGTCTTGCGGGCCGCGCTCCAGAAAAGAAAGAATATGCTCGGCATTCTCCAGTAATACGCTAGCCAGGATGTTGGCCGCCACGACCCGGCAGGGTTGCGGCGGTGTGTAATCTTTCACCTCCGCGATTTGCAGTGACACACCACTAATACCGGCTTTAGACAAATTCTCTTCCGAGGTAGCCACTGCATCAGAATCGTAATCAAAAGCATAGACTGGCGAGTAGCCCAAAATTTTCGCCCCCATACTCAGGATTCCCGAACCGCAACCGGCATCAAGAAACGACAGACTACCGCCCTGCTCCGCCTGGATGGTGTCGAGAAATTTCAGGCAAGCGCGAGTCGTGCCGTGGTAGCCAGTGCCGAAGCACATCCCGGGGTCCAAGGCTAGGACTCTCTCACCGCCACGAGGCGTATATTCTTCCCAACTCGGCTTTACTACCAGACGTGGCGAAGCCTTGAAAGTATGGAAATGCTTTTTCCAACTCTCAGACCAATCCTCTTCTTTCAAGGAACGGTAGGTGATGCTACGCAGTGGGCTGCTCAGGAGCGGCGACCATTCTACCTGCAATGCCTGCAGACGTGGCAATAAGGCTTTGGCCGCACGAGCATCCTGGGCAAAAACATATATCGACGCTAGGCCAGTCTCGAGATCGATGTACACTGAGGCAGCCAACTCGGCAGACAGCAACAATTCCTCTAAAATCGCGGCATCAGCGGCAACGCTGATGATCTCCAGAACAGATAAATTTTTAGCAGCTGCCATTGCCCTGCCCTCCTCCTGCTCTCAGTTGCGGCCAAAAGGCGACAATTCACGCAAGCTTTTTACAATATTCGGCATAGTGTTCAGGATCACATCGACGTCTTGCTCAGTATTATAGCGTGAGAAGCTAAAACGAATAGAGCCGTGCAGAGCCTGATAATCGAGTCCCAGGGCCCGCAAGACGTGCGAGGGCTCCAACGACCCTGTCGTACAAGCTGAGCCAGACGAGGCGCAAATCTTCCCGGCTTGGTACAGTCGCAATAAAATTGCCTCACCTTCAATATACTTAAAACAGATATTCAGGGTATTGGGCAAGCGATGCTCTAAATCGCCATTGACTGCGGCATCAGGACAGCTTGCCAGCAAGCCTTCCTGTAAACGGTCACGCATCGCCGCTAGCTGCACAGCCTCAGTAGGTAAATGCCGCTGAGCCAATTCTGCGGCCTTGCCTAACGCGACAATGCCGGCGACATTTTCAGTGCCCGCCCGCTGGCCGTGTTCTTGGTGCCCGCCCATCAGGTAGGGCTCAAATGGCGTGAAGCGCCGACGATACAACGCCCCAACACCTTTGGGAGCGTGTGCCTTATGACCACTCAAAGAGAGAAAATCGATCGCCGTCTGCGATAAATTAATGGGGATTTTCCCCACCGCTTGCACCGCATCAGTATGAAACAACGCGCCTTTGGCTCGGGCCATCTCGGCCAATTTCAAGACCGGGTAGATATTACCGATCTCATTATTAGCGAACATTATACTGACTAAGGCAGTCTCTTCGCTAATCAATGACTCAGCCTCAGCTAAATCAATCCGGCCTTGACTGTCGACGCCGAGATAATCAACGTGGAGCCCACGTTTTTGCAAAATCCGACAGACATTCAATACGGCCGGATGCTCTACTGTCGTGGTCAGTATCTTGCGTCGGCCGGCCTGGGTGGCCATAGCACTCATTATAGCAGTGTTGTTCGATTCACTGCCGCAGCTGGTGAAGATGATCTCTTCAGCGCTGGCACCAAGCAATGCCGCTAGAGATGCCCGGGCCTGCTCGATACCCTTCGCAGCTGGACCACTGAATGGATATATGCTGGAGGGATTGCCATAATATTCAGTCTGAAATGGCTGCATTGCGGCAATTACTTCTGCTGCTACGCAGGTGGTAGCGTTATTGTCAACATAAACAATTTCTTTAGCCATACAATCTCTTCACTAGTTTGCCAGCCAGAAATACAGAAGCCGCTTCCAGACCGGTCATTATTTTACTTCTTCTACTGCCAGAGCGGTTGAGACTAGCTCGTGCAGCTTGGCCTCTACCCAGTGTTTTAAGGTCTGAGTCGCGGAAGGGCAACTCGCGCAACGCCCTTGTAGGCGGACATAAACTGTGTTGCCGTCGATGTCGACTAACTCGGCATCGCCACCATCGTTCATCAGACCTGGACGAATCACTTCGTCAAAGGTCTCTTGGATAAGTTTTATTTTTTGTAAGTTAGTCAGGGGAGCACCGGCCGCCGGGCGAACGGCAGGGCGAAGAGGCTGTACCTTGCCATTGATCTTATCCAGGATGGCCTGGATCTCAGACTTACAGCCACCGCAACCGCCACCAGCCTTGCAGTAATGCGTGACTTGGTCAACCGTGGTCAAGTGGTTGGTCTGTATGACTTCAGTGATTTTGCGCTCGCTAATTGAAAAACATTGGCAAACAATACGCTCTTCACCAGCTAAATCATCCGGCCCGCCCGGTAAATTAAATTCCGGATGTTTTTGCCGAATATCGTGCATTGCTGCTTGAAAAGCCTCCATACCCATAACCGAGCAATGCATCTTGGCTTCCGGCAATTCGCCGAGGTAGTTAGCAATATCCTGGTTGGTCAGCGTGGCGGCTTCGGTCAAGGCCTTCCCTCGCAACATCTCGGTCAAGGCAGACGCCGAAGCGATAGCCGAGGCGCAACCAAAAGTCTGGAAGCCGACATTCTCAATGCTCAGCTTGTCTGCGGTGAGCTTTATATACAGTTTCATCGCATCGCCACAAACGATGTTCCCGACCTCACCAATGCCATCAGCTTCAACTATTTCCCCGACATTGCGAGGATTCAGAAAATGGTCCATTACTT
>CAZUCG010000253.1:0-159 GCA_964619145.1 uncultured Lentisphaeraceae bacterium
ACCAGACTGCGAGTGCAGTCGGTTGAAAAAATCGTCATTTTTTCAAAATCAGAGTGCCTGAATCCGTAAAAATGACGACGCGATTTTTACTTCACGGATTCAGGAAAGGATAATAATTATGCTGGGAAATGATGCCAAGTATGCCACGAAGCGACGCGC
>CAZUCG010000253.1:259-4911 GCA_964619145.1 uncultured Lentisphaeraceae bacterium
GCAAATGCCTGAGCAATGTCAAGAGTCTGAATTTTGCTTTTCAGATGTACTGTACTGATTATGACGACTATATGCCCAGCCCATTTTACTACACCACGCCATTGGGTAGTTACTGGCCAGCGGCTTTCGTCTATTTTGCTTACACTCCGCCGCCCAAAGCTACTTCTTCTCCGCTTGGTGTACACGTCTGCCCCAGTGAACCCCGCATTACCCTTGGTCCCAGTACAGCCTGGAATTCTTGGAAAGGCTCACATTATGGTATGAACCGTTATTTATCCCAGAAATTCCATACCAATGCCACCAGTACCACTTATTTAGTCTGGCGCCTGCTCTCCTCCGCGAAATTCCCGTCCTACACTTATGTCATTGGCGACAAAGGCGGAAACCCTGCCACGATATCTTTCCACGGTGAATTGCGAGGCCGGTATTTGTATCCCGCCCTACGCCACGACGGCAAATGGAACGTCAGTATGATCGACGGACACGCAGAATCACAAACAGAATATCCGTTTATGGGCGTCGCCACCGATTATCCGCATAAAGCCTGGGCGCCGATGCAGTGGTGAAGTCAGCTAATGGAATACTACAGCCCCGGGCAGCAGCATATTAGCGCCACCGGGGACTAGCTAATCGTAGTCATAACCCTAGCTTGGGCAGTTATAATTGACAATTCGCAAAGAACACACCCGCCGGTATAAATATTCCCGACTTATTTCTTAGCGAATAAATTTATTCTCTTCGCTGGCAATAGTTCAAGCGTTGACTATATTAGTGGCAATTGCATCAACTAACAGAAGATAGTCCGCTTAATACAAAGGATAATAATTATGCTGGGAAATGATGCCAAGTATGCCACGAAGCGACGCGCTGCCTCTAAACATTCGCCTCTTGACGGACAATTGGATGGCGTTGTTGCCAGCCATCGGCAGCGCCATTTTACCCTCATTGAGTTACTAGTCGTCATTGCCATCATCGCGGTGCTCGCCTCGATGCTCCTACCGGCCTTGAGCAAGGCGCGAGCCAAAGCTCAAAGCAGCAAATGCCTGAGCAATGTCAAGAGTCTGAATTTTGCTTTTCAGATGTACTGTACCGACTATGATGACGTGATGCCCAGCCCCTATTACTACTCTGTTCCAGATAATTGGTATTGGCCTGGCGCCTGGGTTTATTTAGGCTACACCCCGCCACCCAAACCGACTCCTTCTCCCAAGGGTATATACGCTTGTCCCAGTGAGACGCGCACCAGCATCGGCAGCACTGGAGAATGGAACGTCTGGAAGGGCTCGCACTATGGCATCAATCGTTATTTAAGCCAAATGTATATCACCAACGCCAGCAGTGACACTAGGCTGGTTGCTCGTCTGCTCTCCGCTGCCCAATTCCCATCCCACACTTATGCCATCGGTGATAAAGGTGGTGACCCGGCCGGGACAAGTTTCCAAGGCGAGTTACGGGGCAGATATTTTGGTCCTTGCCTGCGCCACGACGGCAGTTGGAATGTCAGTATGCTTGACGGGCACGCGGAATCCCAAAAAAGCTATCCTTTTATGGGCGTAGCCACCGATTGGAAACATAAGGCCTGGGCGCCGGTACAGTGGTGAAGTCAGATAGTCGAATAATTCAAGCCCGGATGGCAGCGTACTTGCGCCAGCCGGGCTTGGTTAATTATAGTCACAGGAAACGACGGAAAAAAATCTCTGCCTGCCGCTGTTCCGGTTTTTCGAATCCGTGTCCCTTGGTATGGGTATGCAGTTCGAAAGCCTCCGGGCGGTTATGCAAGGCAAAAATCTTACTGACGTTGTCTCTGACGGCAGAGAATGCGGCTTTCATAAATGGCTCTTCGTCCAGAGAATACTGATAGTCGTTCAAGGCGGTAAAATTCAACACTGCCCGCGGTGCGGCCATCGCCAGGGACTCGTGCATCTGCACTGGGAATTCCTTGCCTGTGGTGCAGAAATCGCGCAGGAGCGGCATTCCCACCCACCAACTCTCACGGGCGTAGTTGTAGGGATTCTTGGCGATCCGCATCGGGCAGCCGCCGCAGCTGGAGACACCGACCTTAATGCGCTCATCCATAGCCATAGCGTGCATAGTGATGCCAGCGCCTTGTGAATGACCGATACTCCCCAAGCGATCAGGGATGATTTCTGGGAATCCCTGCATTACTTGCAAAGCCACGCTCACATCGTGCAAATCCTTTCCGCGAACAGACCAACGCGGAAATTTCTCATAGAACGGGCCAGTCTCGAAAGCCCGGCAGCCAGAGTAGCAGCGTTCATTGGCAGTCAACAGGTCATAGCAAAAAGTCACGTAACCGGCCTCGGCCAAAGCTCGGCCGTAGGCGCGGTCTTGGCCCTTCTCGCTCGGGTCATTGCCGATAGTCTGCTCCTTGCCAAGAGGCGTGGTAGGATGAAGGCAGAGTATCCCCGGTACGGGCAGCGACACGCCCTTGGGGATAAGCAGATAGGCGTTAATGCGCTCGTCAGCATCGACATTGTAGCTCAAATGGCGCAAAATGTACTTGCCTTGGTCTTTTTCCCAATTGACAGTCGGCAGGGGAGCAAAATCCAGCGCCGGCTTCTCGCCGAGGCAGAGCGAGAATAGTCGGCGTAGGCAGGCGACCTTCCCCTGCCACTCTGCTATCGTCTCGACTGGCTGCAAGCTAGTCGGGCCGGCGCCGTTACGCATCTCCTCGCCGCCACGCCGAATCAAGAGCAGGTCAGAAAAATCAATCGCAGGCATAGTTCTCTCCTTACCTAACAAGCAAAACAACCAATTATCACACTTTGTCTGCAAGCACCGCCGGGCAGTTCGTTATTGCCGACGGATGGTTCAGAGTTGTTGCGCGGCCCAGCAGGCGGTCTCAGCAATGGCCTCTTCAGGAGTGCAATGCGGCTTGTAGCCGAGATCGCGAGCCGCCTTGTCGATGCTGAAGCACATATGGGTGGCCAGGAAGCGCATCCCGACATCGTGCGCCTCAGGGTACTTCTGCAACATTTTGTCCAAAGGCAGGTAACTGAGATGGGCTTTCTTACCCAGCGCGGCGGCATTCAGCTCAAGATACTTATTCAGGGTCACAGCGTGCGCCAGACAGATATTGTAAATCTGGCCGATGCTGCGGCGATTCTCGCTAGCCAGACGGAAGGAATTCGCCAGATCAAGCACGTGTATGGGCTGCAGCAGCGACAAGCCGTTATCCGGCAAATCCAGAGTCTTTTCGGCCAACAGGTCGGAAATAAAGTCTTTTCGCCGGCCGCCGAGGTTATCTAGTGGCAGCATCCCAGGACCGGTGATATAACACGGCCGGATAACCGTAGCTGGGAAACCGCCATTACAGAACCGCCCGATAACATCCGCGTCGTAATCCGCCTTAGATTTCCAGCCAGAGCTGCCGCAAAACCCGCCATACGGCGCAGTCTCATTGCAGGGCAGGAACGGCAGTGGCGCATATCCGCCGGTTGACGAACAATGGATATAGTGTCGCAAGCCAATTGCGTGCGTGGCCACCAATTCGATCGATGCCAGGGTGGGGACGCTGTCGATAATCACCTGATATGGTGTGGCCAGAATTCTGCGCATATCGTCAGCGTTTGCTTTGTCTCCCACTACTGCCGAGATACCTTCCACCGCTGCGGAAAAAGTGTTTTTTTTGCCACGGGAGCAGATAGTCACATCATAGCCGTGCTGCTGCAAATTCAACACGATGCTATGACCGACCCAACCAGTTCCACCAAATACTAAGACTTTCATCAAATGCTCCTTTTTAGTCTGTGATTAAAGCTACATAGCCAGTAAGATAATTCGCTGTAAGCAGTTAAAAGATACTTTATAATATACGTTCCGGCAATAGTTTTGCAAGGCCAGACTGAAAAACGCACTCAGTAAAAAACAGCAGTTCCAGCAGCTCTGCGGTGTTGCTGGCGGTAGGATAAAATTCAGCCTTCGCAGTAATGCTCAGTTGCGTTGTGCCCAAAGAATGCTAAATTAAGCGACAACCGTTCTTGTTTCTTAACTGCTGCTGCCTTATGGGTGCCGATTGTCAGCAGCGGCAAGAATATCTAACACGCAGGGAGACGATTATGTTGGATTACCAGCAAACTGCCGTCGACTGGGCCAATGACCAGACCGAGATCATAGTCTTGCCAGTCGGAGCTTTGGAGCAACACGGCAGTCACCTGCCCTTGAATACCGACACCATCATCGCCAATCACGGCGCACGGACCATTGCGGAGCATTTCCAGGCCGCATTACTGCCGGCACTGCCAATCGCCACCAGCCTCGAGCACAGCGGCTATCGCGGGTCGTTCTCGCTACGGCCAGAGACATTGATGGCCATCATCCGCGACCTCAGCGAAGAAGCAGAAAATCAGGGCTTCCGAATTATGATTGTCTATAATGGCCACGGCGGGAACTTCTCACTCGCGCCAGTGATTAGAGATATTAACCGCAGAGACCGGAAGTTGAAAATCTTGCTAACGGCGCCTTCCGCCGCTCTAGCGGAAATTTTCGTCTGCAAGCGTACTGGCGCGATGGATATGCATTCTGGTGAAGCCGAGACTTCTATTATGATGCAGATCACTGGTCAGGACTACCCTATTCCGGCCAGCGGCGGCAAGCAAGGCATCCTGGAACAACAGGATTTGAATACGTTT
>CAZUCG010000254.1:0-4906 GCA_964619145.1 uncultured Lentisphaeraceae bacterium
CGAAGATTGGAATTCTTGGGAGACCTTCGTTCGTAATGCCTTGGTGGTCTTGCGTAGCAAGGATAACAAAAGCGATGCCACTAACTGGTTGCGCGCTGAGAATGGCTATTTTGCCGATACTCACAAACGCTTGGAGGAAATTCTGGTCTTGCCGAATGCTTGGGAAAAGGAACAGGCCCTTGATCAGCTCCGCTGGCAGAAGCTTGATGAATTGCAAGGCGTCCATTCTTATGATTTTACGGCTGTGGTAATTTATGCTTATCGCTTGCTGCTGTTGACTCGTCAGGCCAGTTGGAATGAGGAATTGGGCGGTAAAGCATTCGCCGCAATGCTAGAGAAGGCGACCGCGGCAGCTGATTCCTGCCGAGTTAAAAATTTTTAATTTCTATCGAAGGATAAATGACTTGTCCTTCATTTTTTTTTGCCTGCCCACTGCTGAAAAAGCAGAGCAGGCTGTTTTTGGGAGAACCCTAACTGCCTTGGCAGGTGAGGTATCGACTACAGCTTGGCTGGAGCTCGGTGATGGACGATAAATAAGCAAAATTAGCACTATATATAATTTGGACTGCAGAAATGAGTGAAAAATTTTTACTGGGCAAAGTCACTAGCATCAACAGCAATATGCTCAGCGTGGCTTTTGAGGATCGCGTAATACAGAACGAAGTCGCTTATGTCTTGACTGATGATGGCGCGCGCTTGAAAAGTGAAGTCATCCGGGTTCGTGGTCGCGAAGCCGACATCCAGGTTTTCGAGAGTACTAATGGCATTAAAGTTGGTGACAAAGTGGAGTTCAGCGGCGAGCTGCTCTCGGTCGAACTAGCCCCGGGCTTGTTGACCCAAGTCTATGACGGCTTGCAGAATCCGCTGCCGGAGTTGGCTGAGCAAGCAGGCTATTTTCTTAAGCGTGGGCTATATATCTATCCTTTGGACCGAGAAAAAAAGTGGGATTTCACGCCCTCTGCCGCAGTTGAGTCGGAGTTGCTGGCGGGTGATGCCATCGGAGCAGTCCCGGAAGGGATCTTTCAGCATAAGATTATGCTGCCGTTTGCCTGGCCCGGGAAATGGAAATTGACCTGGATTAGCGAGGCTGGGTCTTACACCATCGACACTGTACTGGCCAAAGCCAGTAATGGCCAGGATGAGCGCGAAATCACTATGGTCCAGACTTGGCCGGTGAAAGTCCCAATCAGTTGTTACCAGGAGAAGCTCCTGCCGGTTGAACCGCTAGTAACCCAAGTGCGGGTTATTGATACTTTTTTCCCGGTGGCCAAAGGCGGGACTTTTTGTACGCCCGGCCCATTCGGGGCCGGCAAGACGGTGCTGCAGCACTCGTTGTCGCAGCACTCCGAGGTCGATGTGGTGATTGTCGCAGCCTGTGGCGAACGGGCTGGCGAAGTGGTAGAAATACTGCGCGAATTTCCGCACTTGCCTGACCCACGAACGGGCCAACATTTGATTGACCGTACGATTATCATCTGCAATACCAGCTCGATGCCGGTGGCCGCCCGAGAAGCATCCATCTACACCAGTGTGACCTTGGCAGAGTACTATCGACAGATGGGCTTGAATGTGTTGTTGCTGGCCGACTCCACCTCACGCTGGGCCCAAGCACTGCGGGAGGTCTCAGGACGACTGGAGGAAATCCCGGGCGAAGAAGCTTTCCCCGCCTATCTGGAGACCTTGGTCGCCGGATTCTATGAGCGAGCAGGATTGGTCAAACTCAATGACGGCGAATTGGGCTCCATTACCATCTGTGGAGCGGTCAGCCCCGCAGGCGGTAATTTTGAAGAGCCGGTGACCCAAGCGACCTTGAAAGTAGTGGGTTCCTTCCTGGCCTTGTCGCGTGATCGCGCCAACGCCCGGCGTTATCCGGCCATTAACCCTTTGGATAGCTGGAGCAAATACAAGAGTCTTGTTCCAGAGCAGATGATTCGGAAAGCCCGGCTGATGCTGCTTGATGGCAATGAAGTAAATCAGATGATGAAAGTAGTAGGTGAAGAGGGTACCCCGACTTCGGATTTCGTAGTCTATCTCAAGAGCGAATTCATCGACGCGGTGTACCTGCAGCAGAATACCTACGATGAGGTCGATGCTGCTTGTGGCGCAGAACGGCAAAATTATATTTTTGCTAAGCTGGTGCAATTATTGGATAAGAAATTTGATTTTTCGGACAAAGATGAAGCCCGGACGTATTTCCTGCATTTGCGTCAGGAATTCATCGATTGGAATTACGCAGTGTGGGATTCTCCTGAATTCCGCAAGATAGAAGCCTCTATTGACGCGGCTTTGGCAAAAAAGTGAAGTCGGCATTCAGACTGGCAACATAATTAGGATAAATTCAGGCGATGAGAAAAATATACCATCGAATTATTCAGATCAGCGGTAACGTGATTACGATTGAAGCGGAGAATGTGGCCAATGGCGAGTTGGCTGAGGTGCGTAGCGACCGCGGTGTGTCGCTGGCACAGGTCATCCGCTTGAATAACAACCGGGTGTCATTGCAAGTGTTCGCCGGCAGTCGTGGCATCGCCACCGACAGCGAAGTGCGTTTCCTGGGCCAGCCGATGCGCGTGGCCGCCTCCGAAGCACTGCTAGGACGCATTTTTAGCGGCAATGGTTCGCCGCGTGATAACGGACCCGTGCTGTCCGATAATATGCTCGAGATCGGAGGGCCGTCTGTCAATCCGGCCAACCGGATCATCCCGCGCAATATGATCCGCACTGGTGTGCCGATGATCGATGTCTTCAATACCCTGGTGGAGAGCCAAAAGCTGCCGATTTTTTCCGTCGCGGGAGAATCATACAACCAACTTCTGGCGCGCATTGCTATGCAGGCCGAAGTCGATATCATCATTTTAGGCGGGATGGGACTTAAATATGACGATTATTTGTATTTTAAAAATACGCTTGATTCACACGGCGCGCTATCTCGGACGGTAATGTTTATTCATACGGCCTCTGATCCGACAGTCGAGTGTCTGCTGGTACCGGATTTAGCCTTGGCTAGCGCGGAGTATTTTGCGACTGAGCATAACAAACGCGTGCTGGTACTGTTGACCGATATGACTAACTTCTGCGATTCGTTGAAGGAAATTGCCATCACTATGGAACAAATTCCCTCTAACCGCGGCTACCCCGGCGACTTGTACAGCCAGCTGGCAGCCCGCTATGAAAAAGCAGTTGACTTTGAGAAAGCCGGTTCGATCACCATCTTGGCAGTGACTACGATGCCCGGTGATGACGTGACTCACCCGGTGCCCGATAACACTGGCTATATCACTGAGGGGCAGCTCTATCTGGTCAACGGTCGGATTGAGCCGTTCGGTTCGCTCAGTCGCCTAAAACAGCAAGTCAACGACAAAACTCGCGCTGATCATCGTACGCTGATGGATACTATGATCCGCCTTTATGCCGAATATAAGGAAGCGCTGGAAAAGCAATCGATGGGCTTCCGGATGAGTGACTGGGACCAGAAGCTGCTCAAATATGGCGAGATGTTCGAGGATAAGATGATGGACTTGAGCGTGAATATCCCGTTAGAAGAAGCTCTGGACCTCGGCTGGAAAATCTTGTCGGATTGTTTTGTGCCAGCTGAGACTGGTATCAAGACTGAGACGATCAATTCCTTCTGGCCGAAAGAAAAACACGGGGAGTAAGCAGTCGGAATGGCCAAGATTAAATTCACCAAGAACGAGCTGAAGACACAGCGCGATGCCTTAAAGCGCTTCCAGCGCTACTTGCCGACTTTACAGTTAAAAAAGCAGCAATTGCAGCTTGAAGTCCGGCAGGTGCGCGAAGAATTGGCTGAAATCGACCGCCAGACTGATGCCGCGGTTGATAGCAACAGCAAGAACCTCTCGTTGTTCGCTGGCGAGGAAACGGAAGCGCTGCAGGATTTGCTGCAAATCGCGGAATGGCGGGTCGGCGAGCACAATGTCGCGGGTACTGATGTGCCAGTTTTCGTCTCGCTGACATTCGTCGAAAAACAATTCGATCTGTTTACTGCGCCGTTGTGGTTTGATGACGGCCTGAATATTCTCAAAAAACAAGTCGAATTGCATTTGCGGCGGCGCTTGCTGGAAGAGCAACTCGCGTTATTGGAGCACGAATTACGAGTCGTTTCGCAACGGGTCAATCTTTTTGAGAAAGTCAAGATTCCGGATGCCAAAGAAAATATCCGTCGGATTAATATCTACATTGGCGACCAGCAGACCAATTCGGTCGGGCGCTCAAAAATTGCCAAGAAGAAATGCGAAATGCGTGATGCCGCCTTGCGTTAAAGTGTCCCGGTTGGCAAAAGTTCTAGGGTGCTAACAATAACCGCGAGGGTAGCGTTGAAATGGGGCCAGCAGTGCCAGATTTAACCTGGTAGCGATTTTGCAAATGCCCGACTTCGACTCTCCCCCGGTTTAAGAATAATAGTGGAGTGATGTCGTGATAGAAAAGATGAAAAAAGTCACCCTGGTCTGCTTGACCGGTGAACGACAATCGGCAGTGAAGGCCCTGCAAGAACAGGGCACGCTGCATATCTTGCCGACTGTCGCACCACAATCGGATGAGCTCTCAGAGGTGGAGCAAGAGCTGGAGAGCCTGAATAAAGTCTTGAATTTCTTTGCTGGCGTACGACCCAAAAGCAGGCCCGTCAGAGTGGAGAAAGATTTTTCGCCGGCACAGGGATTGCAGGATGCCTCTGCGGCATTACAGAAACAGAAGCTCAACGCCGATCGCTTAGCAGTGCTGGCACCAGCCATCGAGCAACTCGAGCCTTGGGGCGAATTCTCCCAAGAGGTCTTGGAGAATTTGTCAGCCGCTGGCTGGCAGTACGCTTTGTGTTGCAGTACTACCGGGAAGGTGCCAGAACTGCCTGATAATTGCCATTGTCAAGTAGTACGAAAAACAAAGAGCA
>CAZUCG010000255.1:0-4898 GCA_964619145.1 uncultured Lentisphaeraceae bacterium
CGATGATTTATCCAGTCTGGGAAAAGCTCAATGATTTGAAAATGGGCGTGATTCTGCACATGGGAATGCTCGGTGTCCGCCCGCAGCTTGGTGCTAAGGTCAACCGGATGGCAGGATTTAACGCAAAATTCGGTCAGCCTGTGCTGCTGGACCAGCCCGCCCGGATGTTCTCTGACTTAACCTTCATCATTGCCCACACGGCCTATCCTTGGACCTTGGAGGCACTCGAGATGTCATTTATGTTTAAAAATATTTATATCGATTTTTCCTGTGGGCTCGGTTATGAGGCCTACAATCTGATTGATCGTTTACGGCCGGGCCGTCTGCCCTGGGAGCGTTTTTTGTTTGCGTCTGATACGGCTGGCGATGCTGGGCCATTCGTGGAGCGCTGGAGTGAGCTGCTGAAAAAACCGTTCTTCGCGCCCCACGCAGAAGACTTCTTTTATAATAACGGCAGAAAATTGCTGGAACGCCTCGGTGCTGTGTCAAGTCCCAAAAACCTGACCTCTTGAGGTGTTTTTTTCTCAGCCATCCCGGTGCGATGGCAAAATTCGTCTGATTTAATAAAAAGCGCATTCATACTATTTTAGGTTGGAGCTATCATAGCAACCACCGGGAGGTAATATGAATCCGCTTAAGAGTAACCTCGCAGTGCTAAAAAAGTTTACCTCGCCAACCTTGAAGGAGCAACGGCAGCGGCGCTGGCTGCGCTTAACTGCCGCGATGGCCCTGTTGTTGTTGGGGCTATTGCTGGTGCTTTGTCTTGCTCTGCCGGCCTTGGTTGAATGGCAAGTGCAACGCCTGCTCAACGGCTTGACCGAGAAGGGCAGCTGTCAGTTCAGTGTCCAGCGCATCGGGTTGTTTTCCAGCAATGTTCGACTGCTGCTGCCCGATCCGGACAATCCTGAAGCTGACCCTCGACTGGCGGTAGATTCGTGCCAACTCTTTTATCATCCCTTGGCCTTATTGAGGAAACGGATCGATGCGGTCCAATTAACCGGAGTGCAGGGGATAGTAAGCAGGCAGAATGGTAAGCTGATTCTTCCTGCTGAGCAGAGTTTCCTGCGGCGACCAACGTCGGTCTCAACCGAATCCCACCCGCCGTTGGCTGTATTGCAGGAATTGCCGGTCAGTATCGGCGAAATTTCTGTCAGCGGGATAGTGTTGTTGCGCCTGGAGGACGAACGCAATGTGCTGCCTTTTCGGTTGCGTTTACGTAACCTCGACTTTCGCCCTGATGCTGAATTGCAGTTGACCGCGGATGCCTATCTGGGTGGTAATTTTGTTCGGCTGCAAGCGGCACTGAACCCGAGCACTGGGCATTTTAGCGCGACTGCCGACGTCAATCTGCAGGTTGCGACCTTGCCGCTGGCCTGGCGCCGGCGACTGCCTCCACTGTTCCAGGGGAGAGGCAGCTTGTCCGCTAACGGGCAATGGACCGAAGCAGTGCCGCTGCCTGAACGCCTGCAAGTCGAGTTTTCGCCGGTGATGCAGGTTGGCCGGGATGAGTGGCAGGTGACCGGACGCCCTCGGCTGACCCTGCGACGTGAGAGTGACCTGCTGACGTTGCAGCTACAGGACCTTAGCTGTTTTTGGCGCCGCGATTTCTGGGTCCTGAATCAGGCAAAAATCGAGGCCGACCTAGCTAGCGGCCACCTCAGGGGCAATTTGCGCTCAACCTGGAATGGTCAATTTGAAAACAACCTCTCGTTGACCGGTTCCTGGCAGGCAGCAACGGCGACTACTGGGACGGCTCGGTTGTTGGCTTTAATTACCGGCCCATCTGACGGTGAATTGCGCCTGCAAATGGCCTCAGCCGACGGCGGATTCACCCTGGCTCTGAACGGTAATGAGTTGACGTTTAAGCAGCCGAAGCTGGACCTGCGCTGGGAGCAGCCCGGTGGCGCAGGAGTCGCAGCGGCGTTGCAGATTGCTGAAATCACCCTACGGCATAATAAAGCCCTGCTGCAAGGCAGTGGCTTATCTGCCAAAGTACAAGTCACTGCCGCTGCTCTAGCCTTGCAGGGACGTCTTGAGCGCTGCCATTTTGCCGGTGAAAATCCAGCTGCTCTACAAATTCAGGCCGAGGCAATCTCTGTGCAGGGCGGCAGCGTTGCTCCCGAAGCCCCTCTGACGTTGCAGGGGACGATCGGAACCTTCCACTTGGCTGGAAAAAACTGGCAGCTGGCATCCTCTGGCGCTAGCATTACTGCTACCGACGTTGTTGGCGGTATGCGATTGCAGGTCAATGGCACACCACTCTCAGCCACAATCGACAAGCGGGCAGAGCTTGTATTTCCCGATTTTCAGCTGGAGCTGGAGGTGTTGCCCGATGAGGATAGCAGCAGCCCCTATTATTATGGTCAGCTGACTCTTAACGACGGCCGTTTACAGGAACAAACGGCGGGTATTACGGTCGAACAGATTAACTTGTCGTTGCCGTTTTTTTGGCCATTGAACAGCTCGCGACCAGGAGAGCCAGGGCGGTTACAACTTGGCCGCATCATTCGCGGCAAAACTGTTCTCGGTCACTTGGAATTGGAATGCGCTTGGCAGAATGACGGTTTGCAGGGCCAGGGTGACCTAGTGTTGCTGGGCGTGCGGACTGATTTGAACGGCGGCTTGTCGGTCAACGCTGCTGGTGATCTGCGGGCTGAAGCGGCGTTGCAACTGCAGCGACAGTCTCTGCCCACCGACCTGCCTTGGGCAGAATGGCTGCCTGGTTGGAGTGATCTGCAACTAACCGGCGAAATCGAGGCCGAACTCGGCTTTAGTTGGCAGTCGGGCGAATCGAATGGCCGGCTGGGACTGCAGGTACATCAGCTTGACGCCGTTAGCGTTATGCGCAATGTCGCTCTGCGCGGGGGACGGTTGAGTTTGGAATTTCCCCGCCTGCCGGAACTGGCCACTGCCGGTAGCCAGCGCTTGGCCTGTCGCGAATTGCAATTCGATAAGCTTCAGTTTGGCAGTGGCTTTCTTCTATTTCGGCTTGACAACCCCCGCTTGGCCTACTTGGAGTCACTCCGGCTCAAATGGTGTGATGGTGTTATCCGCACTGGTAGTGTCAAACTGTCAGCGGATAGTGAACGGCTGCTGATTACATTGTACGGCGACCACTTGCGGTTGCCAGCGTTGCTGGCTCAGTTCGGCTTTGGCAGTGCTGAAGGAGACGGTCGCATTAACGGTAGCTTACCGATGCTGCTGTCACGCGACAATCTTCGCTTCAGAGACGGTTTCCTCTATTCAGTTCCTGGCAAAAGCGGGCAAATTCGCCTGCAACCCAGTGCGCTGGTCAGTAGCACCGCGGCGGCCAATGAGCAGATGCAATTGGCGCTTGAAGCCCTCAAGGATTTCAGTTACAATTGGGCCCGTTTGACACTCGATACCACCGCCGAAACGTTGCAGCTGAGTTTGCAAGTCGATGGTAAACCGAACCAACGCTTGTATTTTCGCCCCGAGGGGGGCGGATTTGTCAAATCTGAGGTCGCGAATGATTTTCAGGGGCTGGCCTTGAATTTGAATATCAGTGTCCCACTGCAGGAATTTTTGCGTTACTACGGCGACTGGCAGAAATTATCACGTTGAAAACAAGTGTATTTAAGGAGGTGCGTATGCAGCCCTGGAGAGTATTGCTAGGTGTGCTGTTGTTGGCGCTGAGTGGCGGCTGTAAAACCCGGCATGAGGTCGTCACGACCAGCACGCTGGCGCCGATCGAAATTAAGCCGATTCATATCACCATTGATATTAATCTCAAAGTTGACAAAGAGCTGGATAACTTTTTTGCTGATATCGACAAAGCCAAGTCGGCGAAGTAACCTGACAAAGGAGAACAATGATGAAAAAACAAATTGCTTTAACGCTTGTCGCGCTGCTGACTTTAGCTGGATCTTGGACTTTTGCCCAAGGCGATAGCGCGGACGAAATTCGCGACCGGATGATCAAACGCTTGGATCAGATTTCTGAATTGAAAGGCAAAGGCAGCATTGGCGAAGATAATGCCGGCTACTTGAAAGCCGTCAGCGGTAGCCTTAGCTCCTCTCACAACGAACTGGTTGAACAGGAAAACGCCGACCGCAAGAAGGTGTATGAGGCGATTGCCAGTAAACAAGGGACAACCGCTGAGTTGGTCGGCAAACGCCGGGCTATACAGCTCGCCGAACAAGCTAAATCCGGCGAATATGTGATGGATGCAAGCGGACAGTGGAAGCAAAAATAAGAGGCAGGCAATCCCGGCCAGGACGGCTACAGGCCATACGTCAAATCCCAAAAGACTAAGATGATTTTAACCGCGAAAAACTGCGAAAATCGTAAAAAAATGCAGAAGATAAGAAAGAGGAGAGGTCTATCCGCAGATTGGCGCAGATTGCCGAAGATTTACCGCGATTATGGAAACTTGAGTATTGAAGAGCGTTTTTTAGTGTCATTCAGTATCGGGTTAGCGCAGTGAACGAAACTCCGACAGGCAAATAACATTCCGGGGCGCATCCGCTAAAACACAGCTTTTGCGAAAAATGCAACGCCCATTTTTGAAAACTTCCCCTAAAAATCATTAAAATTTGCATAAACTGCGGACAAAACAATCTGTGACACCTTTTTGGCTGGGGGCTATGTAGCCATTTACAGGTTAATGCTGAGCATTAACACACCACACCAGCCACACTAGCCACACCACACCACGAAGCTAGTCCAATTGACCATTGACACGCAACCAACTGTCGGGGAATAACCTAAAACAATGATTTTGCGGTTCAACAAAATGGAACGGCTCATAATCTCGCCGCCGAACCTAATTTACGCGAAACAAAAAAAAGTGGCACACAAACAACTCCGGAGGATATGTTTTCTGTCGGGGAATAACCTAAAACAATGATTTTGCGGTTCAACAAAATGGAACGGCT
>CAZUCG010000256.1:0-4892 GCA_964619145.1 uncultured Lentisphaeraceae bacterium
GTGCACGTGACTCTGATTCCGCTGAACAGCCTGCTAGGCTCGGCTGGGTTGAACATCAAGGGTAGTTTGTATTGTCTGCTGGGCCCTTATGTGGGCTTCGCTTTGCCTATCAGTATCCTGATTATGCGCCGGGCTTTCGAGGCAGTGCCACAAGAAATGCTCGATGCCGGTCAGATGGATGGCTGCACCGCCTGGCAGACTTTTTGGCATATCGCGTTGCCGTTGGTGCGTCCGGCTCTGAGTACAGTGCTGATCTTCAATTTCCTCACGATGTGGAACGAATACGCTTTTGCGCTGACACTGTTGGGGCCGGGTTGTCAGACCATTCCCTTGGCGATAACCGAATTCAAGGGCGAACACGATGTGCAGATTACCCAAATTTGTGCCGCCTTATTGTTGATTGTCATACCCTTGCTGGTGGTCTATGCTTGTGCTCAAAAACATATTGTCAAGGGCTTGACCGCAGGTGCGGTCAAGGAATAAATAAGAAAAATAATTGGAGTCGAAAAAATGAAGTACGCTATGGCCGAGATGTCGGTTAAAGAAGTCCGCGAATATCTGAAAACGAACCAGACGATCATTTTTCCTTATGGGGTGGTGGAACAACACGGTTATCATCTGCCGCTGAGCACCGATATCCAGGGCGCGGAAATATATGCATATAGCTTGGCGGAACGCATCGGCTGCATTGTCGCGCCGTGCCTGAACTACTGTTTTTCTGGGGGGATGCTGCCCGGCACCATCAATGTCAAACCCAATAACTTCTCGAATTTCGTCGGTGACATCGTCGAGTCTTTGGTCTTGCAGGGTTTTTTGAATATCCTGATTATGCCTGGGCACGGCGGCAGCGAAAGCCTGCTGCATCTCAAGGAGTCCTTGCGTATCCAGAAATGGCTCAATCCCTCTTTGCATAAGGCGATGATACTGTTTTTAAGGCGCAACGACTATTCGCAGCTGGCCAAGGACGCGCTGAAGGAGCACGACTGGCACGCCGGCAAGCACGAGACCTCAATGATCCTGGCCAACCGGCCGCAGTTGGCGATGATGGACCAGTTGGCGATGGATACACCGGAAATCGCCGAGCTGCTGCGCGATGACCCGGATGCATATCAGAAGCGGACCTCATTTTCTGGCTTGCAGGCTGAGGTGGTCAACACCGAACAGCGTCCGGAAATCCAGGTCGGGGTGATGGGCTATCCCGAACAAGCTAGCGTAGAAATTGGCCGGCGCAATCTTCAGGATATGGTCGATACTATGGCCCCGCCAGTGCAGAAAGCTATCGAGATGGCCGCGGCAGCGCGGCGTGGCGGCAAGATGATTGAGATTATCGATACCGAAAAACTGAAGATGCTGAAGTTGTAAACCACGAAAAAGCGGCAAATTCTTTTTCTCCACCCCGTCTTGGCAGCCGCGCAAGCGCAACTGCCAGGATGGGGTTATTATTTTTGCAGGGCGAGGATCGCCTGGGCGATTTTCCAGCGATAGACATCGAGTGTCTCTGGGCTGTATTGTTCGAAATATTTATCTCGGTTGGGGCTCTGGTAATCGAGATGGAAATTAGCCATCACTTCTGTCATAGCGTCTTTTGCGGCCTGAACTGCCTGATGCTCGGGCTTGGCTACCAGCAGCTGCTGCAGGGTCAGCAAGTAACGGTAATCATAGATGCCTTGGCGGACACTTTCCCATTTTTGAGTGGGTATTGGCCCTTCCGCACTGGGATACGTGTAATCATAGCCACCGTCACCCCAGCAGAATGGATTATAGGCCACCGAACCCTGATAAGATAAGTCGGCATAGAAGGCGCGGTATTTGTATTGCGAGACGCCTTTCAGTTGGCAACTCCAGGGGTGGAAGCCATAAAAAACGCGGTGCCCGCGCGTGTCAGCATCGTGGTTGTAGCAGCCGTTGTAACCCCAGACGGAATCATAGCCGATCTCGAGGCTCTCATTAATGGTATTCTCGTTGATGTAATTGGTGCAGTTGATGTCGCTGACCTCTTTCAGCAGTTTCCAATCCTTGGTACCATTCCATTCGCCATTGAAAAAATTGGAGATGCGAGCATTGGGGATCACGGCTTTGATCTGCTTGCCGCAATTCATATTCAGGCGCAGGCGCTCGGCGTGCGAGCCGGGCTCATCACCGATGAACCAGATGATTTCCGGCCAGGACATCTTTTTCCCATTAGCCTCCACAGCAGCGAAAATCTGCCGCAATGCGTCGTTGTATTCCGGGCTGTACATCTCGTATTTGAGGATGATGGAGATCAGGTATTGTGAGATTTCATAAGGGCCGGCATAGTAGCACAGAGGCCCAGTCAGGCCGGCTTTCAGGACGAAATGCATAAAGTCATTCATCGAATAGATATTAGTCATACCAGGCCGATCGAAGTCGAATTGCAATTTTCCACCCTCGCCTTTGCTGACGTGCGGATTGATATGCTCATAGCTGTTGGAGATCATCCCGTGCTCGGCCATATCGACGAAGATGCGCTGGATTTCAGATGGGTTGCAATCACGGCCATACGAGCTGAAGCGCGGGTCGTTAGTATTGGAGAGAATTTGGAAATTGATATCTTTTTCCGGGTCTGGCACTGCTAGAGTGAAAGGCAGCACCCTGATCATACTGTCCCAGGTGTATTGGCCGCCTAGGCGGCATTTGATGCTGATGCTAGCTCGAACAATACCGGCCGGCGCGGATTCCGGCACTTTCACTGTCAACCAAAAACGCTCAGTGCGCTGGGCCGGGATATTCAGAACATCGAATTCATCAAAAGATTCCAAGTATTTGGGTCGGACGACATACTGGTTCTCCTCCTTGCTGGGCACTGGCAAATCCCGCACGATGCGTAAATCCAGGTGGTTGCTGGGGATCACGATGTTGCCGTTGCTGTCACGATACGGCGAGACGCTGATCTCCACACAATGCAAGGCCTGCAGACTACGTATCGAAAAAGCCAGCGGGACGAATTCACCTGGGGTGGCGAAGGCACGCACCGGGCGGGCGATCTCCTCCGGGTAAGGCCTAGTCTCGGCGTAAATGTGTTGCATCGAGTTATTGGGGAAGGGCAGGTAACCGAGACTGGCAAATTCGGCCGGTATTTCGCTGTCAACCAGGTTAGTCTCCGGGAGCATTTTTTTATAGCCGGGCGGTATTTTGATTGAGGCCAAGCCGTACTGATTTGGGTTGCCGGCAAAACCGCCCAACTTCGCCGGTGCCTTACGGCCCCAGACCCGGAATTGCCGTGGTGTTTCCTGGGCAAAGGTATAAGTCATCAGTCCCATAATTAACAGTGCCAGGCTAGCAAAACAAAAGCTACGACGCATTCTCATAGTGGTCTCCATAATGATTATTACTGTCAAAAAGTTATTAATCGACTACTGGTGTTTAGTTATTCTGCAAATGGGTCGGGGGAGATATTGAACGACACCTCGCAGGCGTTAATGTCGGTTGTTTCGGGCGTACAGGTCAGGCGATATGCGCCGACTGGCAAGTTCCGAGTCGGCAAAGTGAGCGTACTGATGTCACTACTGACAAGATATTCCTGCTGGATGACCTCCTGGCCAGTCTCTGAGACCACCAACACTTTGACCTTGAGCTGCTGTTGGGTGTGTGTGTTTTTCAGATTGAGCGATAAGATGGCGTTGCGTGAGTTGGCGACGTAGGCTTTGGAATTCAGCGCGGCCTCTACCTGGGGCACTTGTTCGAGTTTAACGAAAGACAAGTCGTCGAACCAGACTGTGCCGGGTTGCTGGCTGATATTGATGCGGATTGCCCAACTTGTCGGCCGATCAGCGAAATTCCGCTTGGCGATCATCCCTTGGATATCCTCTTGGCGATAAATTATCTCAAAATGCTGCCAGTCGGAGCTACCGGCTGGGAAACTCAGGGCATTGAAATTCAGGCTATTGCGGCCATTCAAGCTAGTCCAGATGCCGAAGAACGGCAAGCGGAAAGTCTTGAAGTCAACCGTGTCGTTGCGGATATTTTCATATTTGACCCAGCCGCTCAGGCGGTAGTCACCATCCAGGCTGGAGATTTCACCAAAAGATTGTTGGGCGGCGATATATGATTTGATGTCACTGAAGCGCAGGCTGTATTTGCCGCTGCGCGCGACTTGGTCGTCAAGCGAGCAGGCCTCAACCGAGGCATTGCTGATGCCCCAGGACAACGGCCGGCCATTCTTGTCGGCCTCCTCAAAACCGGGATTCTTGAGCAGATTTTCTTCTGCGGTCAGTACGTTTAGACTAAGCAGCAGTGCTAAGCAGGCGATGAGTTTTTTCATAACATTACCTCTAGAAATAGTTAAAATTTCATACTGAAGCGGGTGTAATCAGCATTAAGCGGATAGCTCCAGAAGCCGGAATGGTCATAAGCGCCGGTGCCAGGCATAAAGATTTGTTTGTCAGTTTTCATTTCCACGTGCCCGTCCATAAAACCGCAATTGACAGAATCGAGATTACCGTGTCGATATGCGTTGCCGGAGTTAAGTCGGTCTTTTAAGTAGTACTCGCCCAGATAGCCGGACTTGCCTTCGAACAGCGCAAAGCGCTGACTGGGATGGTCAAAAGTGTAGATTCGCCTAAATAAAGGCGTGCCCTCGGAACGGCTGGCAATATAAGTCGGAATGCCGAAGCATAATGAGTATTGGTATTTCGGATTTTTGTATTCGCCAACTGACGGGCAATGGGTTTGGGCAATGTACGGGATAGTGCTAGTATATTTACCGCCAAGGTACGGATAGAGCACAATGGGGAAGCAATTGGTGATGCCCTTATTGCCGTTCAGGCCAAAGCTAGCCGGGATAATCGCGTCGTTTTCATCGGTGTACATAACAAATCCGGTGAGCAGCTGTTTGGCTTTCGATTGGCAGCTGATGCTCTTGGCCTTCTCAC
>CAZUCG010000257.1:0-4887 GCA_964619145.1 uncultured Lentisphaeraceae bacterium
CCGTTTGGGCCTGGCAGTTGGCCATTGGCGTAGAGCAGCTGTCGGGCGGCTAAATGCTGGCTGTGGCGGTTACAAGAGGAATCTCCGAGTATGATCAGACTAGGAGTGTCAGGTAGCTCGGACGCATCAGTCAAAAGCTGCATTTTGCGACCATCTGGCAGAGCGGCCAAAGTCTTGGCCAGTTCTTTGAGGAGTTCATTTCCGGCGGGATAGATGACAGCGCTGTCGTCAGTCAAGAGTGTCGCTCTGGTTAACGGCCTGGGCGTGGCAATTTCCCAAGCAGGGAAAATGAATTCGCCTTTTTTCTGCAATAGTTCCGGCAAGCGGTCTGCCTGTAGCGCTTGTTCTTCTTCAGCTGACAAATCGACCACGGTCGGCTGTCGAAGAGTCCAGCTGGGGATGTCAGGCAACTGTTTACGGATGGACAGACCACGCTCGCGGCAAATGCGCAATAATTGTGTGTTCATAATGTGTTCGAGTTAAAGTTGATTAAAAATGCAATTTGTCGAGTTAAAGTAACCCGATCAGGATGTCGTCATTAAACAGCAGCCCCTTGTGAGTAGGATGGATGTTTTGGCCAGTATCTGCCAGGAGCTTCTGGCGACACAGTTTGGCTATGGCCTCGCCTCGTAGTTGGCGGAGGTCATAACCAGTGAGAGAATGAAATTCCTGGCAATCCCAGCCAGCGGTAGTGCGCAGGCCAAATGCCAAAATCTCGGCGGCGCGTTGTTCAGCTGGTAGAATGTCTGCGGTGCTGCCCTTACCGGCGAGCCAGTCGTGGAGCTGTTCAGAATTGGCATAACGGTTGCTGCCATTGAAAGAGACAGCCGATGGCCCGCAACCCAAGTAAGTCTGACCGTGCCAAATCTCAAAATTGTGTCGGCATTGGCGAGATTCCTGGGCGAAATTCGCGATCTCGTAACGCGCGAGGCCGAATTCTTGGCAGACTGCATCGGCACAATGCCAGAAATCCAGAAAAAGCTCGTCATCGATAACAGTGCCCTTCAAGCGTGCATTGATGGGTGTGTCGGGTTCGATTATCAATGCGTAAGTAGATAAATGAGCCGGCTGGTAGGTTTCACAAGCCCGACGGAGGTCGTGCTGGAAATCTTCGACTGTTTGTCCTGGGATGGCAAAAATTAAGTCGAGGTTCAGATTTTTCAGTCCCAGCTGTTGGCAAGTGCGCTGAATCTCTGGCAGATTATCGAGTGTTCCTTTTCTACCCAGGGTCTGTCGCAGGGCCGGCACGAAGCTCTGGATGCCCATACTGAGGCGGTTTACGCCGGCGCTGACCGCAAGAGCCAATTTTTTCGGGTCGAGAGATTCGGGGTTGGCCTCCATCGTCCATTCGCAGTTTTCTTCGAGTTGGAAATAGCGGTTAATCAATTCCAGTAGGCTGAACAATTGCTGATGATTAAGGGCCGAAGGTGTTCCGCCGCCGATGTAGATGGAGCGCAGTTTTTGACAATATTGCTGATATTGGCGAAATTCCTCCTCTAAGCGTTTGAGATACAACTGCGGCAAGGCAGTTGTAGTCTCGTTATTGGGCACGGAATAGAAGGCGCAATAATCACATTTACTCCTACAGAAGGGCACGTGGAGATACAAAGAAGCATAAGGTCTGATGCTCATACTGTGAATTTGGCGATGGCGATGCGGTCGAGTTGGGCGTAATCTTTTTTGAGTTGGCAGTCACGGTATCCGGCAGCAGCCAGGATTTGCAGTACTTGCGGTCCTTGCTCGTTACCGATTTCCAGCACCACGGTCGCCTCCGGCAGAAGATATGCTCGTGCTTCGTGAGCAATTCGGCGGATGATGGCTAAGCCAGCGTCAGCGGCTTCCAGAGCTAAACGCGGCTCGTGATGCTGGATATTGGCCGGGAGCCGGGCATATTCTTGTGGTGCGATATATGGCGGATTGGCCGTCAGCAAGGAAAAGCGCGGCCCGCGTGGCAGTGGCGCCAGGAGGTCACCTGAAAAAAATGTCACATTGGGCAATTGCAGAAAGCGTAAGTTGCGTTCCGCCCAAGAAAGTGCTGTGTCAGAGATATCGCTGCCGACGACTTGGGTTTTGGGCAAGGCGTGGCCTAGAGCCAAAGCGATGGCCCCAGAACCAGTACAGAGGTCGCAGATATCACCATTGCCGGAATAGCGAATCAGCGCCTCCTCGACCAGCAATTCTGTCTCCGGCCTAGGGATCAGCACTCCTGGTCCGACTTGCAGGATTAAAGAAAAGAATTGCACATTCCCGAGGATGTACTGGAAGGGCTCGCCTTTTTGCCGACGTTGCAGCCAACCCTGCAGGCGGCTGCGCAAAGGTTGGGTCAGGGTGCCTGCTGTTGCTGGCAGGGCGAAGTCAGAGCGCAATTGTTCAACCAGCCAGCGTGCTTCATTGGCGGCATTGTCAATGCCGTGCTCGGACAATTGTCGGTAAGCGTATTCCTGTGCTTGGTTAAAAGTGTGCATAACGAAAAAATAGCAATGCTATGCCTTAGCTGCGCTTATATTTTTGGGCAAAGATGCTCAAGCAGGTAATAAAGATTCCGGCCAAAATTGGTCCATAGACAATACCCAGCAAGCCATAAGTCTGCAGTCCGCCTAGTATAGCAAAGAAAAGCACTCCGAATGACAAGTTAGCTTTGCCGCCGCTCATCAGCCACGGTCGAACCAAGCCATCGATATTTCCGACCACCAAGATTCCCCAAGCGCAGACAAAGATAGCGGCGTTAGTTTGTCCCAGGCAGAGCAGATAAATGGCTACTGGGAACCAGACCAAGGCAGTGCCGACAAATGGTATAATAGAGCAGATTGACGAGACGACTGCCAAAAAGAAGGCCGCCGGCATTCTGACAATGCAAAAGCCGAGCAAACTAGCCAGTCCTTGTATTAGCGCTGCGCCCAGCAAGCCGATGAAGACTGTTTTGGAGGTACTGGCGATATTCTCGCAAATTTGTTGGTAGTCATCTTGTGCGAATGGGCTGACTCGGCGAAAGAAGCTGTACAGGTAGCGTCCCTTATAAAAAACGAAGAAAATAACTACAATCATCAGGAAGATATTGAACAACACGCTTCCCGCGGTGGCAAAAGTTTTAATGGTCAGGTATCTCAAGATGACCAATACGTGTTTAGCGACCGACAACATTGGCCGTTCGAGTACTTTCAGTAGTGGAGGATAGTTTTGAGTCGCCAGCAGTTCTCCTTGATTCTGCAGCAAATTTTCTTGTCGCGCGCCACTTTCCTCTATTGTATCAGCAGGCGTTTGGGTGATCTCAATTTGGTCATTGATACTGAAAGTGTTTTCGATGAATTTATCGATCAAATTCAGAAAATCAATATCATCGGACTGCGAATTTTCAGCTTCTGTGGCTTGGTTAAAAGTCTCGCCCATATTGTCAGCGACGTTGGTGCCAAGGAATTTTCCCAGCTTACTGTTCTGGAGTTCGCTGATAAAATCCTTGGTACTTTCCTTCTTGCTGAAAGTCACGATTTGGGCTTGCAATTCGCCTGAGCGGATCATTTGCAGGCCTTTGTTGATGAAGGGCATTCCTTGTGAGATGGCCGAGGCGAAGAACAATAAAATCGGTATAACTAGGAGGAATACCAGCAATGCCACCGACAAACCGGCGGTAAAACGCTGCCGACTCTCGAGAATTTCGCGGGCTTGTTGGATGCGTGGAGGCTGGTAATGCCGCTGGATTTTTCCGGTCAGCGTCTGTCCCATCCGCAGGAATAGTCGGCGGATGGTCTTTTCGCTTGGCACGTCTGCAAGTCTTTGTTGATAGTTCGCTTGCCAAAGGCCGGCCTTCTTGCCCAGCCAGCCACCGGGGGTGTGCCGCAGGCAGGGAAGTTTACGACAACTCCGCGCGCATTTACGTACCACGGCAGTCACAAAATAATGGAAATTAATAAAGACCGTCCCCAAGAACAAGGCCAGAATAATCGTATGCAGGAAATTCAAAGACAGCCGCAACAGTATTGCGCCCAGCAGCAGTAGCAGGGCAAGAAATGCGAATTTCGCCACTGGATAAACTGTTTTATGGGCGCTGGCAGGCATTTAGATATTATAGAATTGCTTAATTACGCTCCAGCCCTCCCAGGCCGAATCGCAATAGGTAAAAAGGTCGAGGTCGTGGACAGAAATCAGTCCTCGCTCTACGAATATTTGCCAATTGATGATTTTTTCCCAAAACTCCTTGCCAAAAAGCAAGATTGGCATTTTGGGAATAATGCCGGTTTGCACCAGGGTCAGTGCTTCGAAGAGTTCATCCATAGTGCCGAATCCGCCAGGGAAACAGCCGAGGGCCTTGGCGCGCTTCATAAAATGCATCTTGCGGATGCTGAAATAATGCAATTGGAAGCTTAGTCCCGGGGTGATATAGGGGTTAGGGTATTGTTCAAACGGTAGAGTTATATTAAGCCCCACGGAGATGCCGCCGGTTTGATCCGCGCCGCGATTTCCGGCCTCCATAATACCGCCGCCGCCGCCGGTGATAATCACGTATTGAAAACCATCATTGGTATCTTGGTCGTAACTCGTGACGATGGAGCCGAATTCCTGTGCCATCTGGTAGTAGTTGCTTTCCCGGACCTGAGTCTCTGCCACCTTGACCAGGCGCTGCAACTCAGTATCCTCCGGGTTCTCCGCGAGATTATTATTGGCCTTACTCAGCGCTTTTTGGGCGGCTTCTGGCGAGAGCGTCCTAGCGCTGCCGAAGACCACGATAGTCGATTCCACCCTGTGAGCATCCATCATAGTTTCGGGTTTCAAGAACTCGGCCTGTAAGCGAAGAGTCCGACAAGCGTCAGATTTTAGAAAATCCAGGTCTTCAAAAGCTGTGAGATTGCTGTGATGCTCTTTCGGCGATTCATTTTTCAGATTATTTTTGCT
>CAZUCG010000258.1:0-4882 GCA_964619145.1 uncultured Lentisphaeraceae bacterium
GCGGTTCTTACTGATACCGTTTGAGGCTTCTTTACTTACAATGGCGGAGAGGCAGGGATTTGAACCCTGGGTACCTTGTTAGGTACACAGCATTTCCAGTGCTGCACAATCGGCCACTCTGTCACCTCTCCGGAAATACTGATTCGATTAAGTTGTCAATCTCTATAAAGTAATCCCTGATGCGCAAAAAGCAATTGCCGAGCTGGAAAAAGTTGCCGCTTTTCTGAAATTATAGCGATGGGGAGTTTTTCGGTCGGATAGCGAGAATAATTCTGCTGGCGAGATTTGTCGGTTTATTGCAGTTGCCAGAGGAGTTCCAAGGCGGTGCGGATAAGCAACCAGGCATAAAACAGCGGTGCCATCGGGATTAGGCTATCGAGTGTATCTAGGATGCCACCCAGGCCGGGCAGGGTGCCGGAGTCTTTGCTGTCGGCAGCGCGTTTCAGGACGGATTCGGCCAGGTCTCCCAACAACCCGACGATTGGTGCGATGATGCCTAAGGCGATGGCCTCTGCCCAAGTCAGGCTGATAGTGAGATTGGCATAGCCGCCGATGTCGATGAAATTCAACTTATGCTGAAAATAATAGAAGAACAGCAGTGACGATAGCAGCGAGGTTAAAATGCCTCCCAGTAGTCCTTCCCAGCTTTTTTTGGGACTGACTATTTTGGCGATTTTATGGTTCCCGCCTGGTAGTTTTGCGCTAACGCTGCCGAGAAAATATGCTCCTGTGTCGGCCATTTTAGTCACCAGGACCAGATAAAACAGCAGCCACGGTCCAGAATCAGCCAAGAAGTATAATTTAGGGAAGAAGCAAAGTGGCCAACAGACGTAGAGTGCGGCGGCTAAGCTGGCATTAATCTCTCGGACCGAGTTTGGGGTTGGCCCTGCTCGGAAGCTAAGGCAGAAGACGGCGAGGATGTAGGTAATCAGCAGCGCGATTTCGCCACCCATTTGCAGCAGCAAGGTGATTATCTTGCCGCTGTCCAGCGAGGCCAGAACCAGCCAGCCGAATCCCAGCAACAGCAAGGGCAACAGGAATCGGCGCGGGTGTTGCAACTTGTACAAGGTGACGATTTCGTGCAGAGCCAGGCAGAGCATCGCGGTGGCAAAGATAGTAAAGAGTAGCCGACCAATCGGGCCCGGCAGGAAAAAGGCCAGCAGCATTAGTGCAATCATCGGCAAAGCAGTCTTAAGACGGTGTAAGAGCATTTTTTTCCCAACAAATTAACGATGTGTCTTGCGTAAATAAAAATATCGACTAACTTAATACTAGGAACCTAATTTTACAATTCCAGCATTAGAGATATGTCATTGAATCGTCTTTTTTTAAGTGAAAGCATTAACAGCTTTCAGAATATCAAGGTCAAACAGGTAGTCAAATGGCGCGATCGCCCTGAGCGTGACCGCGACCAGGTGGTGATTATTGAGGGCTATCGGGCACTCTTGCGGGCCTTGGCTGGCGGTTATCCTGTCTGGGAGGTCTTTGTCTGCCCGGAGTTGTTTCAGGGTGAGCACGAGGAGGCCCTGCTGTTGCGGCTGCAAGAGCAAGGCGCGAAGATGTACCGGGTCGCGCCAGGGCCATTTGCCAAAATGGCCTACCGTGATCGTCCAGAAGGCCTGTTAGCTGTCGGGCCGCAAATCCGGCGCAGGCTGGCAGATTTGCCGGCAGTGCCCGGCCCGGCCTTCTATTTATTGGCGGAGCAGACCGAGAAGCCCGGGAATCTGGGAACGATGATGCGCTCTGCTGATGCGGTGCATTTAGATGGCCTTATTCTCTGTGATTCTCAGACCGACCTCTATAATCCGAATGTCGTACGAGCCAGCACCGGCAATCTCTTCACTCTGCCGATTGCCGAGGCCAGTAGCGACGAGGCGATTGCCTGGTTGCAACAGCGCGATATCGCCATTGTCTCTGCCTCGCCGCACGCCAAGCGCTTGTACACTGAGGTAGATTTAACCGTTCCGCTAGTTATTGTCGTCGGCGCGGAGCAATTTGGCCTGACCCAGCCTTGGCTGCAGGCTGCGACTGTCCCAGTACGGTTGCCGATGTTTGGTGAAGCCGATTCGCTGAATGTAGCTACTGCCACTGCCTTGTTGTTGTATGAAGTCGTGCGGCAGAGACTGGCGGCTGGGTTGTTGCTTGACCCTGGTCCGGTGCCAGAAGCCGCAGACTGTTGAAGTCGCTTAATTTTCCTGAAATAAGATTTTTATTCACCCTTACCCCCTGATAAACAATGATGAAAGAAATGATTACTGCTGTGTCTTTGGTGGCATTGTCGGTTCACGCCGCGGAGTATTTTGTCTCTCCGGCTGGTAACGACAGCAATGCTGGTCTTACTACTGAGCAGCCTTTCCAAACCTTGCAGAAAGCGCAGTCGGTTTTTAAAGCCGGGGACACGCTGAGCATCTTGCCTGGTGTCTATCACGAGAGCTTAGAATTCCGGGATTTTAGTGGTGCCGAGCAGCCCAGCACCGTCCGAGGGGTAGTTCCTGGCACAGTCGTGTTGCGGGGCGATGTGGATGCGCCGGCTTTCGAGCCGTATCAAAAATCTGCTCGCATCTGGTCTTGCCCTTGGGCGAGCATCCCGGAGGCGGTTAATGAGCGTGATACACTGAGCATATATTTCCGGCAGCCGTCGTTGGCCGAAGTGGAATTCACGCCTGGCAGCTGGTATTACTCAGCTGAAGAGCAGCGGCTCTACGTCAACACCACTGATTCGGCTGCTCCGGACCGGCATTATTTGAGCATCTCCGACTTACGCAGTTTTGGGGTGTTGTTTGCCGGCTCGTCGATACGCAACATTGTCGTTGAGGACCTTATCGTGACCGGCTTCAATGCTAATTCTCCCAGCGGCTCGCCCGGTTCTCAGACCAAGTGGGGTGTGCACATCAGTTATTCGCCCAAGAATTGCCGCATCAGCAATGTGACCACATATTTAAATGGCGGCGGGGTCTGTTTTACCGGCAATGGTGAGGGTAATATCATCGAAGGCTGCCGTTCGTATGGCAACCACTCGCCCAATTATGCCTCTGGTGGCAACATCATTGTCTTGACTCCCAATGAGAACGGTGCTATCCGCAACTGTCTGTCATTTGATTCGGCCAAAATGGGCATCCGTTATTATGGCGGTCAACCGGCGCAAAACTGTCAGTATGAAGGTAATATCTCCTTTGACAATCTCTCTGGCGACTTATGGATGAAGTATCCCAGCGATACTACAGTAGCCAGGTACTGTATTGCCGGCAAAGCGTTATATGCCCGGCTAATCGAAAATTGTCTGTTCGACTATGGCGATACAGGCTATTTTGGCGCGGCCAAAAATAGCATCGTCAGGCCACGGGAAAAAGATTTCTCGGAGGATCGGGAATTTGCCGACCCGCTGAATTTCGACTACCGTCCTCAAGGCGACTCTCAGTACAAGGAGCGTGCGCCGATGCCGTTCTCGGAGCTGGTCTTCTTTGTCAGCCCTGACGGCGCTGACGCCAATGACGGCAATTCTGTCCGCACGGCTTGGAAGAGCCTGAGCTACGCAGTATCTAAATTGCAGCCTGGAGCGACGCTGTATGTATTGCCAGGCGAGTGGACCGAGGATCTGCAGCTGCGCAATTTGTCCGGGGTGAGCATACGCGGCCGGGGCGCTTATCCAGTGACTTTGGGTGGTAAAGTCACTGTGGAGAATTGCTCGGACAGCAGTCTGCAGCGCCTGGCTCCTGCCCAACTGAGTGTCAGCGGCGGGCGAAAAATCTCTCTTGAGCATTGTGGTTTTGTGGCCGCGCCTTCGCTGCAGGGTGTGACTGGTCTGCGCTTGACTCATAATGCCGTCCAGAATGGTGCCGTGGCTTTGGAGTCTTGCAGTGACATCTATGTCACCGGCAATATCTTCAGTGGCGGTTTTGCCCGCGCTGGCGCCAGCGGTTGGTCAAATGGCAATGCTTATGCTTTGGCGGTGCCGGCCGATGAATCGCAGTCATTTCAGCAAGCCGCCGAGTTCGGCCAGAACTACGCCTTGCGCAATGGCTATCAATTTGCCGGTCGGGCCTTAACTGGAATGCCAGTCGGGCCTTTTTGGCGGCAAGGGCGCTCTGCCAGTCTGCAGCTGACCGATTTCCGCTTGTTGTCCAGAACTGCGACTACTGCGAACATCGAATTATTTGCCAGCCTGCCGGTTACTGGTACCTTATCTTATGGCACGACTCCCGCTTGTGAGCAAAGTGTGTCTCTGCGGAATAGTGATTTTTTCCAAACCGTCAGTTTGATTGGCTTGCAGCCGGGGCAGAAGTATCACTTTAAGGTAAAGTTGTATGCCGAGGTCTCCAACTGCTATTCCAATCAGGAGTTGTCCAAGACGCAACAATCTTTGGCTCGGCGAATGGAATCAGAATTGCAGGAATTCACTGCCTTGGCTGCTGATGCTGAACCTCGCACGTACTACGTATCAACCACTGGCAATAACGGCGGTGCTGGCAGCCAAGATAGCCCTTGGCGCACGATTTCGCACGCCGCCACTGTCGCCGTCGCCGGTGATACGATTGAGGTCCAAGATGGCATTTATCAGGAAAATGTGCGGGTACGCTCTTCCGGTGATGTTGGTCGTCAGCTGACGATTCGTTCTGCTCCTGCTGCCAAGGTTTGGTTGGATGGTTGTGAACGTCAACTCTACAACGGTTTTCAGTTGCTTAACAAGCATTACGTGCAGCTTGATTATTTTTATTTCAAATGGCAGCAGAGCAATAGCGATGCCGCTGGCGTGAAGGTCTTGGATTCTGATTTTATCACCTTGTCACGTTGTTTTTATGATGGCCGGGGGATGGGCTATTCGCCTTGTTTCATTCGAGCTGCCCGTTGTCGCAACTTAAGCCTGGATAACTGTTTCTTGACT
>CAZUCG010000259.1:0-4869 GCA_964619145.1 uncultured Lentisphaeraceae bacterium
CTGGTCGCCGGAATTGAATCCAGTATATCTTTGCCATTACTAGTGTTGACGGACCGAAAACCGAAGGTCACACTAGTCGAAACACCCTTGAAAATCAGTATCCAAAAAGGCGAGGCATTGCCCATTGGCTTCCTGGCTGAAGATGACTACGCCATTGCTCGGGCAGGCCTCGAACAAGTCTTGGAAAAAGACCCCCCAGAACAAATCCGGACTGCGAGCCCAGAGCAGGAACGACCGCTGCGCTTCCCAGGACGATTCCTGATTGATACCGCGACTTTCAAAGCCCAAGATGGCGCTACCTTGAAATTCCGGGTCTGGGCCGAAGATTACGGCCGCGAACCAGAACAACGGCGTGGCTATTCAGCGCTAATCCAAGTGGTTTTTTCAGAGCCGGAGAGGGACCAGGAAAAAAAGGCCGAAGAGCTGTTGAATACAGAAAATTTGCTAGCTGAACTGATCAAGAAACAACGCCAAAATTTGCTGGTGACACAAGGTTTGACCGACCTCGCGACGCTGAAAAAAGACGTCACGGATACCGCGCTCAGCGCAGTCGAAAGCGAGCAAACGCAGATTCGCCAACAGGCAGTAGAGATCCTCGAGTTCCGGGAAATTCTCGGTGGCCTGAGCGATGTCCTCAGCGGTTTGATTAACGAAGATATGCTTAGGGTGCTGGAAGTGTTTGAACGACTGCACCGCACAGCCGACAAAGCAGCGCTGCTAAATCAAGCCCTGGTCTGGCAAACAAGAATCCTGGCCACCTTGACTGGGTTGGCCGATAGTCTCAAACCTGAACAAAATCAACGCGATAAACGCGAGATGTTCGCTTTCCTGCAAAGGCTGGTCAAAAATCAGAAAAATAACCTCCGGGATGCTAAAAAACTCAGCCAGGGCGGCGATATTTCTCGCCCAGCGCTAGTACATAATCAGGATGGCATCTCTGAAGATATCCTGGCTTTCGCCGATGTTTGTCTAAATCACGCCGAAATGCGCTCCGAGGATGATTTCGCCCTACAGGCCCGGCAGGCGCATAAAAGACTGGAAGAGGGCAAGGCTTATGAGAAATCCTTGCAGGCGACTGAGCTACTCGAGGATGAGAAACTGGCGGCAGGTATCCCACTCCAGGAAGAAGTCCTGCAGACTTTACTGGCAGTCCTAAATGTCCTGAACCATTGGCGGATGAAAAATGCCAAGCGCGTCCTGGAAGAGGCCAACGCAGTCTTGCACAACACAAGCGAAAAACTCGACGAGCTGGAAAAACAACAAGCCAAAATTGCGGAAGTCACCCGCGACTTGAAAAAACGCGGCCCGCTTGATGACGAAGCCCGCGAGCAACTCGCCAAGATGGACAAAGAGCAGAAGGATATGGCCGACCTATTGGAAAAATTGGCCAATGACCTCTATCAATTTCCGGAATTGCCAGTCTGTAACGAGCTGAATGCCAAAATGCGGGAAATCTATGAGTCAGTCTTGCAGGCCCTCGATAGCGAAAATATGCCATCCTTGGAAATCGCCGTGCAAAAAGAAGACGCCATCCTCGATGCTATCCGCAGTACCAAGGAGCGAATCGAGGATGTCGAGATGTGGCTACTCGATATCCCCGATAATATCGTCTGGAATATGGAGAGTTTCGAGGTCGATGAATTTCCGGAAATACCGCTAGTGCCGCTGCCCGACGAACTCGAAGACTTAGTCGGTGACCTCTTGGACCAAGCCTCGGATATCGATGCGCAAAGTCAGGACACGACCGGTAATAATATCGTCGCTGACGCCGAAATGGGCTGGATGGTCGCCGATGGGCCGATGCCATCGTTCGCGGCGAAGGGCAAATCTGGCAATACTCGGCCCAATGACAACGAAATGACTGGCCGCAGTGGCGCCGGCAGGGAAGGGCAATCGACGGGCGAATTGGTGGAAAATCAGGTCAAAGGCTACGAAGGACGGGAGACTAAAGCGCGGCGGACCCAGGACCAATTCCAGAAGGGTATGGTGACGGAAGACGAAAACTCGACGCTTGATGCCCGTGCCACTGGCGGCGGTAAATTAGGTGGCGAATCCGAGACCCAAGGGATGTTCGGAACAGCACCCCGACGAGACCTCCACACACCCAGCCACGGCCGCACACCGCAACGGCTGCGACGGGAAACCGAGGCCCTCTATGCTACCGCCAGGCTGTTGTATATCGGCACTGGCAGTCTTGGTGAGGCCGTGCGAGAATTGCGCGGCATTGAAAATGCCCCGCCGCAGATGAAAGAGCTCGGCAACCTCCGCAAGCGAGTCTTGCGTCGGTTGCAAGACACCCAAGTTGAAATGACCGAGGGCGTGGTTTTGCCGATGGCTATCCTGGGACAGAAAAAAACCGGCGGCAGCAGCATCGACGCCACCGATTTCGGCCAAATATCAGAGGAATATCGCGATTTGCTCAACGACTACTACCGCAGCCTTGATCAGTAGCCCGGCCTCGCCTTGAGCACCACCGCACAGACCCATAAACAGCATCGTAACTGCAATGGAAATTCGGCCAGCGTAAGATGTAAGTCAGCAGTTTTGCCAGATAAGTCAGCGCTAAGCGCATTAAATAGCAAGACTGGAACGTTATTCATTTATAGAGCCCCTAAAAAACAATCAACTCCAACTCCAACAAAAGGAAAACAAATGCAAATTGGTGTCAGTTCGTACAGCTACAGTCGCCTGGTCCGTTCAGGAGAGATGCGGCAAATCGAGGTAATTGCTAAAGCCAAGGAAATGGGCTTCGATGCTATCGAATTCTCTACCATTAGCGTCCCCGAAGGCAAAACGCTGCCAGAATTTGCGGCTGAATTGAAAGCCGAGGCCGACAAAGTCGGCATTCCCATCGTTAATTATACCATCGGCGCCGACCTCCTGAAAGGCTCAGACGGCAACCTGGAAGCGGAAATTGCGCGCCTGAAAGGCGAAGTCGATATCGCGGCCATCCTCGGCGTGCCAGGAATGCGCCACGATGCCAGCGGCGGCTTCCCCCCGGGATGGCAAGGCCCAACTAGCTTCGAGGCCGCATTGCCACGCCTAGCTCAGGGCTGCCGAACAGTGACCGAATACGCCGCCAGCAAAGGAATTAAGACGATGGTGGAAAACCACGGCTACTTCTGTCAAGACAGCATCCGAGTCGAGCAACTAGTCACCGCAGTCAATCACCCGAACTTCGGACTGCTAGTAGATGTCGGAAATTTCGCCTGCGCAGATGACGATGCCGCGCTGGCCGTCGGACGACTGAAAAATTACGCCTTCCATTGCCACGCCAAAGACTTCCATCTCAAATCCGGGATGACGACTTTTCCCGGCCGGGGTTGGAATATGACCCGCAATGGCAATTGGTGGCGGGGAGCCATTATCGGACACGGCAATATCCCAGTCGCGCAATGCGTGCGTACCTTGGTCCGTAATGGCTATGATGGCGTGTTTTCAGTCGAATTCGAGGGTATGGAGGATGTCCTCCTGGGGATCGAAATCGGCCAGGAGAACCTCCGCCGTTTTGTGGCGCTGGCTAATGATTAAGCCAGCGACCAGAAATTAACCCAGGCGGCCAGAGAAATGCTGACCGCTATTATAATTTTGACAACAGGTAGATGTAATGCAGCTTTTGGTATCACGGCAGAAAATTTTCTCGTCGCTGGCGGTGTTTTTTATTTTGCTGGGATTGGCGCTTTGGCCGCGCGGACCACGCGGACCACGCAAAGAACTTGCTAAGACCCAGGAACGGCAACCCTGCTTGCCCATAACTGCAAACAAGTACCTGGCAGAGATTAAAGACTTGGCTGAACAAGAGCGCTTCCGGCGCTGGAAAGATGACAGCCTGGAAGCGCGGCAGGCCGCCTGGCTGGTCGCTAAAGCCGAGTTCGCCCTGGCGCGGGCCCAGCATATCGGCAAGGGCAATCTCAAGCAGGAGCAACAAGCGCTGTTTTTAGTCGAGGATACCTACCATCTGCTGCTCCGGGCAACAGCCCAAAGCCGCCTCGGCTGCCCGGATATCCAGGAGGAGAAAGGCGCCCGACTGCGGGCCTTCCTCTCGCCGATTGATCAGAGCTTCTCGACTTATTCGATCAGTGTGCCAGCGGCTTATGACCCGGCCGTCAGCTGGCCGTTGCTGGTCTCAATGCACGGACACGGCTGGTATGCGCCTTTTCAGGGCCATCCCGCGCCTTCCTATAATGGAGTGTTCTGCCTCGCACCACAGGGCCGAGGCGCTACAGATTATAAAGACCTCGGCGAAGAGGATGTCTTGCAGGCAATTGCCGAAGTGAAGAAGGAATTTAATATCGATGAGAACCGTGTTTATTTGACCGGTAGCTCTATGGGTGGGACAGGTAGTTTCCATCTCGGAGTACATTATGCCGACCAATTCGCCGCTATTTTCCCCATCGTCGGCAATGCCGATAACCAGGCCTGGACAAAGCGCTGGGGCTGGAATAGAATCTTCCCGGGGCGTAATAACCAGTTGCGCGATTGGCTGCAAGATACTCATACCGCCCGCGCCTTCGCCAGTAACCTCAGTAACTTACCGACCTATATTCTCAGCGGTGCCGGCGATACCGTGGTGCCACCAGAGCATTCTCGCAATATGGCTGAGGTTCTCCGGCAGCTGAATTGCACTGTCGAATACCGGGAATTCCCCGGAGTGGGGCACGGCGGATTCCCCGCTGATGCCCTCAATAATGGCTTGTCCTGGGCTTGCAGCTGGAACAGGAACGCAGACCCTAAAAAAATATCCTGGCGCACGGCATTGCTGAAGCACGGTCGGTCATATTGGTTGCGGATGGAGCAACTGTCGCAACCGCTGCCTTATGCTGAAATCCAGGCAGAAGTCTATGCCCCTAACCGGTTGCGCATCAGCAC
>CAZUCG010000260.1:0-4849 GCA_964619145.1 uncultured Lentisphaeraceae bacterium
AGGGGGGAGTTTTGCCTCCGTTATGGGGAGATTTTAGAGACAAAGCCTGAATTATACTCTGTTGACCATTGTTTCTCGTGGTTGCTGCGTTATGCTGGTGACTGCATCGCCTGAACCGTGTCGCGGCGCAGGTGTGAAGAACTACTCTTCTCTTTTATGAATTTCCCAATTTAAGACAAAGTGACCTAGTGGAAACATCTACCAAGAAACCCAAGAGTCTGGCTGATAGAATCATCCGAGCGAGTTTTATTGTCGGCCTGGCGCATATCTGCTTGAAATTCGCCGGTTTAATTCAAGTAAAGTTCGCGACGCATTATTTGGATTCATCGCTGTATGAGCCGATTATGGTGGTCGCTTTTTCTGGGGTGATCAATAGCATCTACTTGATTGGGCAAGAAATCATCGGACCGACTTTCCTGACTGTTTTTATGCAGGTGCGAGAAGATAAGGATGAACAAGCGGCCTGGGACTACACCAATGTTATGCTGAGCTTCCACGCCCTGCTACTAATTGCGCTCGTATCCTTCATCGTCTGTTGCCCGGATTTCTTTATCCGCCTATTTACCACCTGGTCAGAAAGTGATAATCCTGAACGCTACCGCATTTTGCGTCTCAGTCTGCAAGTCTTGGCACCCTCACTGTGCTTCCTGTCACTGGGCTCGACTACTTATGTATTGCTCAATGGATATAAGAAATTCTTTTTGGCGGCCTTCGGTGATACCTCGACCAAGATTTGCATCATTTTGGGCCTGCTCGTCGGGATGCAGATCTTCGGTCTTGACTTCCGGGCCGTCTTTGCCGGAATTTTGGCCGGCAGCGTTGCCAAGCTCCTGACCCACGCAATTGGCTTGCGTGACAAACTGCATTACTTGCGCTTGTCCTTCAACTGGCGTAACAAAGCGTTCAGGACTATGCTGCTGCTGATGCTGCCATTGCTGGCGGGAGTCATCTTTGCTAAAGTCCGTGATAATTTCAATAATATCTACATCCTCACCAACTTGCAACAAGACGGACTGCTGATGGCTAACGATTTGGGCCGGAAGTTGTTTGCCTCTGTGCAATGGCTAGTGCCATACGCCTTGCAGATTGCCTTGTACCCATTCCTGTGCGAATTGGTCAGCAAGAAAGACCGCGAGAGATTGGGCCAGATTATGGGCGACTCTTGCCGGATGTTGTTGGCGGTATTTATGCCGGTCGCGGCCTGTTTAGCCATCCTGGCGATGCCAATTTCCATCAGTATCTTCCTAGGGGGGAAAACCGGCATCGAAATTGCCTCTTGGGCCGGTATCTCGACGGCTTGTTATACCCTGGTTTTACCGGCCGCGGCCGTGGAATGCGTGCTGATGCAGGGGTTCTTTGCCAAACGGCAGAATATCGCAGTAACGGTCATCGGGATATCGACATCACTAGTCAGTATCGTCCTCAGCTATATCATCATTGTGCATTACCAGGTCGGGCCAATCGCATCGCTGCTGGCCGTGGCCTTGAGTTTCGTGTTTTCCCGCTATCTGAAATCACTAGTACTGGCGCTGTATTTGCAGCGCTCCACCCCAATGTTCCGTGGTGGCCAAATGACCCTGTTCTTTGCCAAGATGATCCTCTTGACTGCAGTGGCTGCCGCACTGACCTGGGGGGGATCGGCCTTGATGACGAAAGTTTTGCCAGATGGCATTTCGGCGGCGTTGCTGGCTGTGCAGGCTGGCAGCGTGCCAGTGCCCGCAGTTAGCCGGGTAAAAGTCTTGCTACGCTTAGCCGTCGCGGGTGGTGCCGGCGCTCTGGGGTTCTTGCTCGGGGCCTGGTTTTTCCGGGTGCACGAAGCCATCCAGATGTTCACTTGGGGCTGGCAGAAAATTGCCCAGCGGAAGAAAAAAACAACCTAAGGCAGCAAATATGAGTGTCGTAGAAATCAGTAAATATTTTGTCGCCTTTACCTTACGGCTGTTCTTTCTCTTGACGCCATTTTTTGTCTTGAGTAGCTTCCTGGCTATAACCAGTGCTGAAAACTGTCAGCAGGAGAAGCGCAAGTTAGCCATCAATGTGACTGTGAGCGCGGTTATAGTCTGTATTATTATCTACCTGTTCGGCGATTGGATAATGAGCATCTTCGGGATTACTGTCTCGGCCTTCCGGGCTGGCTCGGGCTTGCTGCTGATGCTGTCGGCTATCGCGTTGGTCTATGGACCCTCACAAAAAGAGCTCGGACCAGGGGTGAAAATGCAAGATTTGGCGACCGTGCCGTTGGCGGTGCCAATAACTGCTGGCCCGGCGACCCTAGGCGCGTTGATGGTGAGCGGAATGGACACCAGTGGGTGGACTTTGAAAATCGTCTGCGTTGCCGGCATCATCTGCGGCACTGCCGCCGTAGGCACGATGCTCTATTTTTCCGACGTCATAGAGAGGATTATAGGGAAATCCAAAATTGCTATCCTCAGCAAGATCACTGGTTTAATCTTGAGCGCTATCGCTGCTCAAATGCTGGTGACTGGTATCAAAGAACTCCTTTACCTCTAATAACAGCAGCAGAGTGGCGAATCAATCATATCTAAAGCGAATAAATAAACAGCGCATCTTGCTGATGGTCCGGGAAGCCGGACCATTGTCACGCTCCGCTATTGCTGACTTGCTGTCCCTGGACCGTAAGAGTATGACCAATTTGGCCACTGAGCTGATCGCCGAAGACTGGCTCTGTGAGACAGGCATCGACCATACGCCGCGCGGTCGCCCGGGCACGCTGCTGGACTTGGGCCGCGAACGGCATCTGTTCCTCGGCTTGCACCTCTCCGAGAATCAGGCCAGCGGCGTGTTGCTCAATCTCTCGGGCGAAATCCTTGGTCAGCAGGTCATGCCGTTTCCATTCGGAGCATCATTGAAGAATATTCGCTCGGCATTGCAGGAAGCGTATTTGCCGCTCTTGCGCCAAGCCGATGATAATCTGCAGGCCATCGGACTGGCCGTGCCCGGGATACTGGATTTCGCCTCCGCGACCGTGCAGCGCTCAGTCAATATACCGTCCCTCGACGGTATCGAACTGCGAAGGCTGCTCCCAGTTGAACTGCCAGCAGAGTTGTTTTTTGAGGAGAGTTCTCGGGCGAAGGCCTTGGCCGAACTCTGGTTCGGCCTGGGGCAGGGCCGCAGCTCGTTTGTCTGTCTAGACTTAGGCGTCGGTATCGGAGCCGGCATTATCCTGGAAAAACACCTGCAGGGCGGACCTTATGCCGGCGAAATCGGCCACGTGATTATCCAACCCGAAGGACGGCTTTGCGCTTGCGGGCATCGCGGCTGCTTGGAAGCCTATATCTCCGAAAGTATCCTCTGCCGTGAACTCAGCATTGCACTGCAACAGCCGTTTGCTACTCTGGCCGATATCAATGAACTGAATCCCAGCGCGGAAGAGATCCTCGCGCAGGCGGGACGGGCCTTGGGATTGGGCCTGGCTAGCATTGTGAATATATTGTGCCCGCCGTTGCTTATCCTGCACGGCGCCTTGCTGCGTTTCGCCCCGCAGATTTTCCCCGCTATGGAGCAGGGCTTGGCCGAGGCCGCATTGCCGTCCTGCCGCAGCCGGGTGGATGTACGCATCTCCGCCTTTGGTTCGGAAGCTGGCGCGCTAGGCGCTGCTGCTGTCCCGCTGGGGCAGGTTTTCTTAGGCTGAGTCTAGCTGGAGCGGATTAACAATTATAGAACGCGAGATCGCCGAGCAGGGTTATTTTAGGATTCGGGAGAGTATTTTCGACCAGGTGCACCGGCTGTCCGGCCAGTTCCAAGAGCTGTGCCTCATCGCTGGCGCCCAGATGCTTCGCCAAGGTATATGACTGCAGTAACAGCTGGCGGGCAAATACTTGTGGTGTCTCCGTCCCCCAGAGCTTACTGCGATCCAGGGTGCGACTGGCGAGCTGCCTGCTTTCGACTTCTTTGATGGTATCAGTCAAACGATGCGCCGCCACGCCTGAGCCGTACTGGCGGGCTGATTCAAGACAACGCAACAACAATTCCGCGCTACTGAATGGCCGGGCTGCATCTTGGATGGCGATATATTCGCAGCTCTCAGGCACGGCCTGTAACCCAGCCAGGACAGAGGCCGCCCGAGTCGGTCCACCGGTCACCCAACTCACCCGCTCTGCCAGCGTCGGCAAGTACTCGCGCAGCGTTTGTTGGAAAATTGGCAGGTCAGTTTTCGAGGTAATCAAGATGCAGGCCGCGGGTGACAAGGAGCTGAGGAAATTGCGTATCGCGTGGCAGAATACCGGCAGCCCCCGCAGGTCCTGCAAGAGTTTATTGCCCTGGGCAAAGCGCTGTGACGAGCCGGCAGCGGCAATTATAATCGCGAGTTTAGCACAGTCTGGTGGTTGTTTAGCTGGGCCCATTATTGCATCCCTAAAGCAAAAACAAGATTCGGGTATCGCTCTGCGCAGAAATAATTCTCGTTATTCCGGCAGAACTTAAATTTCAGTCTTGGTGAGCGTCCGTGGCTATGGTCGATTGATGCGACTGCGTACTCCACGTCGCTGGCCGTGATTTCCTGCCTGCCTTCGCTGGCGGCTTTGCAGCGGGCGTGGGCGAGAGCGATGGGATAGGTCAGCAGCAAAGCTGACAATCCGGCAAAGAACGGCAGTTCGTAGTAGGCGACGCCGAAGAACTGATAGCACTCCAGCCGCACTGACAGGAAGCGCCAATAACTCGCCCAAACCTCCGCTGCGGGGGTGACCTGGGCCGGCTTCCGAAAGAGCCGCACTTCACGCAGCGGAAAATCAGGGTGCTCCCGGCCAAACCGGCGTAAATTCCCACTGCCCAGCAGGACTTTGAGTAACAGGAAGGTGCGCCGAATACGGGCACTGAGACCGGTCGCCAG
>CAZUCG010000261.1:0-4847 GCA_964619145.1 uncultured Lentisphaeraceae bacterium
TCAAGTCATTGAAGACTTTTTATGCTCAGGTCCCAACTTTGAGACGCCAGCAAATACTTAGCTAGGGGCATCCTTAAGTTGCTGATAATTATCAGCCTAGGAATGATTAATCTCATTCTGCAGTAGTTTTCAAGAGATAACAAAGGAGTATATGACTATGAAAAGCAGGGATGTTTTTTCGGGTGGTCGTTACGGCCAGAGCAGCTTTACCTTAATTGAGTTACTAGTGGTCATTGCCATTATTGCGGTATTAGCCTCGATGTTGTTGCCGGCCTTGACTAAAGCGCGGGAGAAAGCAAATACTATTAAGTGCAGAGGTAACTTGCGCCAGATTGGTACCTACGTGACTATGTATTCGCAGGATTATGACGATTACTTCCCCCGGGTGATGCAGAATTTGCAGTTCCACAAGGACTTGCAGCCATATACCAACTTGCCGATGGAACCTTACACTGGCGATCGGGGCCATCCGCAATTTTTTTTCTGTCCAGCTGACACGCTGCGGTGGTCCTTATGGCAGGAAGCCAAATCTGTGTCTAGCACTGTTTTGTGGCACAGTTATGGGCAGAATTACTATATGCGTAGCGACTTGGCAGCTAGTACCGAGATGACTTTGCGGATGAAGAGAATGACATCTCTGAAGTTCCCTAGCCGGGTCTTTTTTCTGGTGGATTGTATCCGTGGTCGGGCAAACTCCTACCCTGGTGTCTATATCACCTTTAGCAGCAATACCTACCCATTTAAGTCAACAGCAAGCCAAACTGATGCTTTGGAATTCCGTCACGGTGGCGGCGCGAATGTCTTGTTTCCAGACAACCACGTCGATGACAGTGGCAAACCCAGCAGCCTACACGCTAATTATAAACGCGCAGATGACCGACAATAAATGCCGAAAGAGAGAATCCTTTTTTAAGCACGAAAGCCTTGGGCTGAATGTTATTCCATTCCAAGGCTTTCGTCTATTCCGTAGTTTTAAGAATGTTTTTCGAATGGCTTCTAACCAGCTGTTTTTGCCATTTGCAAATGCCAGACAATTGACGTCCTCGGCCAGGCAAGTATATTAACAGCAGTTCCGCCCAGCCTGATTGTTAACTTGCGTATCAGCAACTCACACCACCCGAGGTCAATTATGACAACAACTTCTACGCATTCGTCTTTGCCACCACGTCCCGGCTGCCAAAAAAACTGCCACGTCATTCCCACTCCGGCGAGCATCTCGGGCTTGGACAGCGATTTGCTGAATCTTACCGCATTCAATCTGCAAGGCGACAGCGCATTCCCCGAATTGGCCGAATCGCTACAAGAAATGTTCGCTTTTGCCGGCACCTCGCCAGCTGTCTTCCAGTTGCAACGACGTGAGGATGCCGCCCCGGATGATGAGTCCTATCGCCTGAGCATCACTGACAACGGCGCTATTCTGGAAGCCGGCACTACTCGAGGCGCACAATATGCCCTGGAGACCATCAAACAAGTGCGCATCGCCAATTACCTCCCGCAGCTACAGGTAGAAGACTCACCCGCAATGAAAGTGCGCGGTTTTCACACCAACTTGTCTTCACAACGGCAATTCCAGGCCGAAGACGTCCAGTGCCTCTTGCGTAAACTGGCAAAATTCAAACTAAACACCTACTTGTTGGAATACAACGAGCGCTTCCCGTTCCAACGCCAGCCCGGGCTGGCTGGAGTGAATGCATTCAACCCGGCCGAGATAGCACAATTCGACCAGCAATGCCAACGCGATCACCTGGACATCATTCCGCTGTTGCAATGCATTGGCCACAATGGGCACATTTCCCGCCATCCTGATTACGCCAAGCTCTTTGAACCGAAAGACGACGGCCAGCCCAGCGAACAGCTCTGTCCGTTAAACCCGCAGTCTTTTACCCTTTTTACCGAGTTGGCCGAGGAGATTATGGCCGCCCATCCTCGCGGGCGATATTTGCATATCGGGGCAGATGAGGCCCGCAGCCTTGGCGCTTGTCCGCAGTGTGCGGCTTTTGCCCGTCAGCACGGCGTTGGCAAACTCTTTGTTGACTACATCAACAAAATCGCGGAGTGGGTCTTGGCGCAAGGCCGCATCCCCATCATCTGGGATGATATGCTCAGTCGCTACCCGGAGTTGGCTCCCAGCATCAACCCCGCTCTGATTATTATGTACTGGGATTACTGGACCACTCATCAACCCAGCCCCATCTTCGTCGCCCGAATGGCTGGCCGCGGCATTGTCGCTGAGCAGACTTGGCGCGACAGCGGCTATGCCGGCCTCGAGGAACCAGAACGCACCATCACGCGGGGCTTTGCTCGAGCGTTAGACGTCCGGGCCTTGATGGCGTCCTCACCAGCCGCCCAGGACTTCGTCAAATATCTGGGGCCGGAATTTCCTCGACAATTCACTGCTTTCCCATTCTTCGACTTCTATCGCGACCACGGTTTCCAAGTCATCGGTGCGCCCACGACCTTGGGAAACACAATGGACGATAGCTTCGGCCTGCCGAATTTTGCCCGCTTCCGGGCCAATATCCGCGAATTCGCCCACAAATGCAAGCACGGCGGAGCTTTGGGGATGGTCACTAGTTCCTGGTATAACTTCCCGCCGGAAATTTTAACTTTAGGTCTTATGGACACCAGCCAGCACACTTGGGGTAACGCTGTCGGCGCTACCAGGCAGTAATTTCTATTACCCCAGCCTGCCCTTATTGAAAATTACTGTTCTGGCAAGGGGCTTCAGCAAGAGCTAGAGTTTTTCGCGGCAAGGCTTACTCCACCGATGTCACTGATTGTGCTATTCAGCATTCACTCATCCTAACTATCACCTGCCGTGTTTTTTGGCTTCTTATATCCTTGGTTATTCTTGGCGTCGGTCGGTGGCCTGATACTGCTGCTGCTCTATTTATGGCAGCGCAAGGCTGGCCGAAGACGCATCTCGGCGCTATTTCTTTGGCCGGCCCCGGAAGTATCACAACGAAGCGGCTCACGCTGGCTTTTGCGCCGCTTACCCTTGCCGTTTTATCTCGAACTACTGGCCTTGCTTTGTCTTGTTGCCGCTGGCAGCGGGCCTTTTTTTTGGCCTCGCGCGACATATCCGCCATTAGTTATTGTCTTAGACAACTCGTATTCAATGCAGGCCTGCCGTCCCGGCGAACTCTCGGCACAGCAAAAAGCCAGCCGCCACTTACAGAAACTACTGGCCAAACAATCCGGTCGCCGGATAATATGGATTCTTGCCGGTAACAAACCACAGTTGCTGGCTGACAGCCGTGAGCCGGTGGATTTCCAGAACTTCTGGACCGCGACTGATTCCAGCGATTGCCTGGCGGAAGGGCTGGCGCTAGGCAGAGAGCATTGTCCGCAAGGCGAGTTTTTACTCTACAGTGACCACGGCCCATCTTTTCCCTTGGAAACAAATACTGGCTGGTTCGCCGATGCCGAGCCGTTGCCGAATCTCGCCTTGGTCAATGCCCGACGCCAGGAAAAACAATTGCTGCTGGAAGTTGCGAATTATTCACCCAGTAGTCGGGATTTACAACTCGAAATCCAGCCGCAGGCGACTCGTGCACAGCTGACCCTGGCAGCCGGCGAACGGCGCAAAATAGTGTACTCACTGCCCGCAACGGCAAGCAAGCACCCATTGAAAATCAGCATCTCAGCCGGCGGCGATGCTCTTGACAGCGACAATAGCTTGACTTTGCTGAACGAAGACCGGCCAGCGCTAACCTACACAATCGCAGCGGACCTGCCAGACAACTGCCAACGCGAACTGCTAACGGTCTTGACCGATAACCCACAATTCCAAAACAGCAACAACCCGGAATTATATTTTGGGCCGCCGGCGTTAGCACTCCGCGCAGCCCACCGCTTCGTCTGGCATCTCCCTACGCAGGCGGCAGCAGTAAACAGCCAGGCCCTTTCCGGCCATCCAGACCATCCCTTGCTACGCGGGTTGCCGCTGGCAGATTTGCGCTGGCTCTGCTCAACGGAAATATCAATCCCCGGTGAAATACTGCTCTGGCAAAGCAACATACCGCTGTTTTCGGTTGTAAAACGCTGGGATGGTTACTATGATTTTCACTTGCACTTGCAGCCGACCGGGAGTAACATCTCGCGCCAACCTTTCTGGCCCATACTGTTCTGGAATCTCGCTGAATTCCTGCAGCAGTCCAGACCTGGCCCCAGCCGAAGCAATTGGCGTGACCACGAGTTGACTAGCATCAATCTGCCACCCGGCAAGGTAAAGCCGCTGCTCGCCGTACGCAACGATAAACTGAGCATTCCCGGGACCAGCAGCCTGGCAACCGGGTATTTTGCCCACCTCCCGCCTGGACTATATCAAGTGACCTATGGCGAACACAGTTGGCCGATCAGCGTCAGCGCCTTGAGCGAACGCGAATCCGACCTCGGCAGCGCCAGCGCCTACTTTTGCGCTGCGCAAATACCCACTGCCGCAGGTAGCGCGGTGCAGCGCTCGTGTTTCTGGCTGCCTACGCTGCTGGCGCTCTGCCTGCTCGTCTGGCAGCAGCTCTATCTTGTACGCAGGAGGGACAGCAGATGAGCTCTCTATATCCTCTTGCCTGGCTGTTGTTGCTACCCGCGCTCGCCCTTTGTTACAGCCAGCCGTTTCGCAATCAACGCCTCACGCTGCTACGCCTATTGCTCTATGTCGTGTTAATCGCACTTCTGGCCGGCACCAGCATCCAATGGCATAAACAAGCCGGGGTAGTCATTGCACTAGTGGACCGCAGTCGCTCATTGCCGGTTGATGCACAACAGCAGTCGGAAAAAATTATCCGTGAATTAGAACGCGCCAGGCCAGCGGATTGTCAACTCGGAGTCATCAGCTTTGCCGGTGG
>CAZUCG010000262.1:0-4832 GCA_964619145.1 uncultured Lentisphaeraceae bacterium
ATTGGCGTTACGGCCGAAGATACACTGCGCGATCTTGGCGACAATGCCTTTCTTTTACATCCGAGTTGAAAGTTCGGGAAAAAGCAATACTGTATTATCTTTACTGGGATTCATATCTTGGCTGAGCTTTGTTGACTTTACCAAGGAATAGTTACTGAAATTACAGAAGCCCGACTGACAAGTAGCGGCGACATTCATCTTATCAGGTTTTTTGTATGAATATAGCAGTTTTAGGCGATATACATGGCAATTTGGAAGCCCTAACGGCGGTATTGCAGAAAGCTGAACAGCTTGGCTGTGAAAAATTTGCCTGCATTGGTGACATTGTCGGTTACAATGCCAATCCACACGAGTGTTTGGAGATAGTGCGCAATCTCGATATGCTGGGCTTAGTTATGGGCAACCACGACTCGTATACCAGCAACAACCGGGAATTACTCGGTTTCAACCCACAGGCCGCCCAGGCAGTCGAATGGACCCGCCAACAGCTCTCTTCGGAAGAGTTATCCTGGCTGGGTGCCCTGCCTATGAAACGCGATATTTTTCTCACTGCGCCGCCAGCGCGTTTCAGTATAGTGCATTCGACTATGGATAACCCCCATATGTGGGGGTACATATTTGATCGTTTCACTGCTGCTGCTTCGATGCAATACCAGTGGACGCCGTTGTGTTTTTTCGGGCATACCCACACTCCGTTGGCATTTGACAAGACCGATATTGTCGTCGGCGGGACTTATGAGTCTATCCAGCTGCTTCCCAATCACAAATATCTAATCAATGTAGGTAGCGTGGGGCAGCCCCGAGACCGTGATCCGCGGGCGGCGTTCGTGACTTATGAAGTAGAAAAAAGCCTCGTGACGTTGCATAGAGTCGAATATGATATCGCCCTTAGCCAGAAGAAAATTCTGGCTGCCGGCTTACCATTACGGCTGGCGGATCGCCTCGCTGTGGGTCGGTAACCGCGTCGCTATGCAGTAAACTTTGCCTCCTCCAGGCAAGAACAGGCAGTCCAGTGCATTTATTGATTATCAAACCTAGCAGTCTCGGTGATATCGTGCATACTTTTCCGGCCGTCACTGCTTTGAAAAATCATCTTCCTGACAGTCGGATTAGCTGGGTAGTCAATGATAATCTAGCCACAATTGTCTCGCTCTTGCCCGAGGTCGATAGGATCATAAAGTTCCCGCGCCAGAAGTTTAATCATTGCAACTTTGTTGCGATCAGGAACTTCTGGGCAGATTTACGGTCGGAAAAATATGACTTGGCCATTGATTTCCAGGGCCTTCTGCGCAGTGGCTTGATTGCCTACGCCAGTGCTGCGCCAGGCCGGCTCGGATACGCGAATGCTCGCGAAGGCGCAACTTTTTTTTATACCCAGACATACCTGCCGCCGGCCGACCTGCGCCACGCAGCAGAAAAAAATCTCGCCCTAGCCAAGCATTTTTTTCCTTGGACATCACTGCCGACCTCGAGTCCCCTGCCGGTGCCCGCAGAATGGCTGGCTGCGGCCGACAAGTTGCTGCCGCCAGATGGCCGGCCGATATTGGCAGTCGGATTCTCCTCGCGCTGGGCGAGTAAGAACTGGGACGGCGAGTTCTTTGCGGCTGTATTGCGCTTGCTTTTGCAACAGCAGCCCGGTTTGCGCTGCTGGTTGCTCGGCAGTGCCGCAGAACGCCCGCAAGGCGATAAGATTTTGTCCTTACTGGCTGGGCATCCGGCAGTCAGCAACTTGGCTGGGCAAACTTCCCTGCCAGCGTTGGTCGGGCTATTGCGGCGTTCGCAAGCCTTGCTGACTAACGACAGCGGGCCGATGCATATCGCCGCCGCCTTGCAGACACCCTGCATCGCGCTGTTTGGCGCCACCGACCCTGATTTAACCGGCCCCTATGGCGAGGGGATACATCGTATTTTCTGCAGTCATTGTCCTGACAGCCCCTGCTTTCAGCGCCGTTGCCCACGCCCGCCCGGCAGTTGTTCGGCCGGCACTTCGCCGCAGGATGTAATCGATGCCATTGTTGCGAAATTAGTCTAAATAATCGCCGGCCTTGAAAGGCCGGTCAGCGAATTTCATCACCGCCTGATTGGAGCAGCTCCTTATGTCTAAAAAAAATATGTACCTGCTGGCGTGCTCGCTTTTTTTACTTTGCCTGAGTGCGCAAGGCCAAGTCGCATTACAACTAAAATTAAAAGACACGCGTTTTTTGCGTTATGAGCCCATCGACGTAACTCTGACGATTCGCAACAATAGCGGCAATACCTTGATTTTCAGCGATGCAGACGTCAACAACGGCCGGATTTTCTTTGAAGTCCGCGGCCAGAACGGCAAGATCAGCAAAAGTTTTGACAAGAGTACCAACCCGGCCTCCGGTTTGATTTTGGCCGCCGGCGACACGCGCGAGTTGCGTATCAGCATCAATATGCTGCACGATATGCAGAAAGAGGACACCTACTCGATTACGGCGTATTTAAATCACGACCGTCTATCGCGCACTCACCTATCCAACACTATCGACCTCGAAGTAGTGGAGGGGCTACGCATTACCGAACGGAATGTCGGGTTACAGGCGGAAGATGATTCCAGCGTTATCAAGAGCATCCAGCTGCTGCTGTTGCTATTCGATGGCAAAGAAGAGAAACTCTATTGCCTGCGCGCACAAGACGAAGAGAATGTCTATGCTGTCTTTCGTTTGGGACCGTATATTTCCGGCTCAAAACCGCAACTGGAAATCGACGGCAGCAGCTCTATTCATATTTTTATCCAAGTCCGGCCGCGGCTTTATTCTTATTTGATCTATGGTTTTGTCGGACGCAATCTGCGCTTGCGCCAACAACGCTACTATGTCGCAGATAACGGCACCCCGACCCTCGACCGGCAAACAGGATTCCTGCGCATTGTCCACGCTAGAATTGCCAAAGAGGGCACCGATTATCGCACCCTGGCAGAAGACAAATAGCGATTTATTTTTGCCATCTCCGCAGTCATCTTATTGCGATTGCGGTACTTGTTGACAAACTGACAGCACTTGCTCGGCATATCGCCCGCTACTGAACTTGCTGGCGTGCATTCTGGCTGCTTGGGCGATGCCCTCTCCGGGCAGTCGTGCCAGCAAAATGCGAATAGCCTCAGCCAGCGCTTCCGGCTTGGGCGGGCAGACACTAGCCACCGGGCACCCAGTCAATATTTCCTGCACTCCGCCCCCGACGACCGCCACCACCGGCTTTCCCAAAGCCAGCGCCTCGACCAAAGTCCGTCCGAAGGGCTCATATTCTGAACACGAGACCAGCAGGTCTGCGCTTGTGATATCCGGCAAAGCACTACCCGGGTGGTCAATTATATCCAGGCAATCCAGCAATCCCCAAGTTTTTGCCTGTGAAACGATATTCTGTCGATAGCGCTCTTCAGATTGCAAGCGTGCTCTCCCCCGAATGACGGCCTGCAAGCCGGGCCAGTCCCGCTTTAAAATAGCCACCGTCTGCAGAAATAACCGGTGGTTCTTCCAAGGCACAAAATCAGCCACCAGGATAATTCTGAACGTTTGCCCCGCTGGTCGGCGGCCCGCAACCGCCGCTGGCCAAGCTGGCAAAACAAACCCATTGGGAACGACGAACAACCGGCTCGGGGCAATTTTTCCCTGCCATTTTTCGCTCACGGCACTGGAGATGGCCAGCACGGCAGCCAGGTTACCGGCTAATATCCTCGGCAGCATCGCCGGGCAGCGTAGGTCGCGGTCGTGTAGAATCACCGCTGCAAGGCTGGGTCGGCAGCGCTGCAACAGCAAGGCTGAACGCAAGCAATTGGCAATAATGACCTCGGGCTGGAATTCTCGCTCCAGCACCTGCCAAATAGTGCGGAAACGCCAGCTATCAGAGTAATATTGCGCCATTCCCAGCAACGACTTCGGCCAATGCCGGCAGGAGAATTGACGCACTATCAGACCACTCGCTGCGGCCCGCTCCGCCAATCCCCCTGGACTGGCATCGGCACAGAGCAGCAGCAGCTCCTGCCCCCGAGCGGACAATTCCACCGCCAGGGTCAGGAGACTCTCCTGAGCACCACCGCAGAACGGCGCACAATCTAGCAACAATATCTTTGCCATTTTTAGCTGCTCCTGCCTTGTTTCAGGGCAGTAGTTGCACCAGTAGCGGGCAGGTGCGGGTGATTTCGTCCTGGCGTAACATCGCTTACGACCTGGTTTTGACAATGTCGATTTGTCTGGTCGCCGCCTTGGTTCCCGCGATTATCGCCCGTTATACTAGTCCCCTGACATTATTAAAAGATCAATAGTCACAGGGTGAATAAGATTATTGGCAAGGCGGCTCGACGGTTGGCTAATGGCCAGCCGCCTTCCAGGCAGCGGTCACTTGCTCAAAGACCTGGTTGTGTTCTTGATTCACGATTTGCCGACTCGGATCGGCCTTAAACCAAGCGATTGATTCGCGGATGCCTTCTCGGAAAGTGATTTTGGCATCGAAGTCACGCACTTGGCGTTTGAGTTTAGCGCAATCGAAGACCCCTGGGCAGACCTTATCACCCAGGAGTTTGTCGGACATCTCAGGTACAACCTGGCAGATGAACTCAGTGGGGATTTCCAGCAACTCGTATTTTTCCAATCCGAGGGCCCAAGCAGTCTCGGTAATGATTTGCTTCCAGGTCAAGACCATATCGCCAGTAATCTGATATGCTTCGCCCAAGCAGTCTGCCACTCCGCAGAGTCCGGCCAAGCCGACGGCAAAATCTCGGACGTGGGTCAAGGTCCAGAGTCCCTGTCCGTCATCGTGCACGAAGACTGGCAGGTGGTTTTCCAGTCGATAGGCCAGTGTATAGCCAACAC
>CAZUCG010000263.1:0-4796 GCA_964619145.1 uncultured Lentisphaeraceae bacterium
GACTGATTTCCAGCCGCTGTAGAGATTCAGCGAGGGTAAAATTCGCCATTATATCGGTATGTAAATTCGCGCCGGCTGAGCTAGGTAAGACAAAGTATAACAATATCGCCAAGCTCATCGGCAGTAGATATTTCAGCCAGCGCCAGAATTCTATTTTCCGGCGTTCAACAAGCAGTAATATCGCCGCCACTGCGGGCAGAGTCACGAACATCGGCTTCACGAACAGCGACAGCAACACCAAGACTGTGGCCAACCAGCTGATCTTTTCTTGTCGGCTGGCACGAATAAATAGTATCAGCGCCGACAATCCCAAGAAAGTACTCAGGCCGTCTTTGCGCTCGGCCACCCAGACCACCGACTCCACCCGCTGAGGGTGCAAGGCCCAGAGCAAGACCAAAAAACCGGCATACGCTCGCGGCAGGCGTAATTCACTGCCATCGGCAGAACGGAATTTTAGCATCCGCGCGAGCTTATAAAGCCCTACACAGCACAAGAAATGCCAGAAGAGGTTCTGCAGATGGCAACCTTGGAAAAGCAGATTTTCGCCCCAGATAAGCCGATCCAGCATAAACGAGTACATCACCAACGGACTGCGCAATCCCAGAATCGGCATCTCCCACCAATAGCAGATATTCTCCCAGGTCATCCGCAAGAGTTCCGCCTTGCCGACGTAAAGCATATCGTCGGAGAGGCGGTCCTGAGCAAAGAGTCCCCGTCCAAAAACGAGTAATATAGCCAGCGCGAAGACAGTTTTCCAAACGGCATCTGGATGCGTCTTGAACCACTGTCTAATTCTAGTCGCTAAAGGCGTCGCCGGAGTATTTAGCAATTCCATCAGTACCTCAGCTCGACCGTAGGCTTCAGGGAGTAAAATTGCCGCGCAGGAGGCTCTGCAGTCCGGCTCCGAGTAATTCTGCTCGCCAGCCGTGTAACAACGGGCTCTCGATGGGCCATTGGCGAGCATTGGCGGCCAAGACCACAGCCGAGAGTTCACGCCGGGCAGCGACCAAGGTGGAGTCAATTTTACGCGCTTCGCTGCGTTTTTGGACGAAATTCTGCATTCTGGCCACCCGCTCTTTGTGCAACGCGACCGGCATTTTCAGCCCGGTCTGAACTGGGCATTGTCCACGTGGGACCTGTAAGCCGCGCTGGACGGCTGCGAGGATATCATTGCCGAAGCTTTTAATCATCTTAGCCCAGAAACCTTGAATTTCTCGTAGCTGAGCCAAGTTCTTTGGCAATATCTTACTGGCTTCGAGCATCTGCTGATCGCTCATCACCCGATTGCGGGTCTTGTCTAGTGCGCGGGCGCTGTTTTCCCGCCAGACTGCCAATTCCCGCAAAACTGCCAAACGTTGTCGGTCAAGCCGGCCGGCGCCTTGGATAGAGCGATAATATAACTCGGGCGGATCATCCTGGTAAAACTCTTCACTTGAGAAGGCGTTCATTTCTTCCAAGAGCCAAGGGAGATTTCCCAAGGCCTCGACTTTGTCCTGCAGCTGTTTGCCCAATTCTGGCAGCCACTTCACATCGGCTGAGGCGTACTCTAGCTGGCTGGGGGTCAATGGCCTTTGCAGCCAATCGCTGCGCGTCTCAGACTTGTCCAGAGTGATGGCGAAGAACATCTCGAGCAATTTTCGCAGTGAGCAGCGCTGAGTCAAGCCGCAGAACGCCGCTGCAAAGCGCGTATCGAAGATATTTTTTGGCGGTCCGCCTTGATACCAGCGCCTTAGAATCGGCAAGTCACTGGGGGCTTCGTGGAATACTTTCTGGATGGCGGGATTTTCCAGGAGTTCCCGGAAGGCAGCGCAATCATCAATCCGCAATGGGTCAACGACGGCGCAATGATCCTGATCCCAAGCAATTTGCACTAACGCCAAGCGGGCATAAAAAGTACTCGACCACATAAATTCAGTATCAATTGCCACCCGTGAGCGGCCTGCCGTTGACTGACAAAAAAGAGCTAAGTCGCGGGAGTTATCTATCCATAATGCCATTGTGATAAGTGTTTTAGAAATTAGATTGGGCTCGCTGAGGCAGAGTGACTGGAGTTGCCTGGCGAACAGAGAACTGCCCGTCCACAGAATCAAGATTCAGCGGACGAGCAGACGAGTTTACCAATTGAAGGATTTGAAAGGCTCGCAAGGCGCGTCAGGGGCATTAGCTTCGCTTTCCCGCAAATGCGCAATGCCGGCTTTGATTTCAGCAGCCACGCCATCCTTGCCAGAGCACATCTCCTCAAAGGAGAGCCAACCCGCGAACTTACCGACCTTCAAGGCAAAAAAGACTTCCTCGTAATCGACCAAGCCGGCCTCCAGGGTGCTCCTGACGGTGCGCACCGCCTCGCGTTGCCGGCTGCGAGGTAAATCCTTGAGGTGATACTCCCAACGGAAATTTTTGACGTGTAGATACGCCAAGTACTGGCCCATCAGCTCAACGGCAGCCCGGGGGCGGACAAAACCTTCGATATAGGTATTAGCGGGGTCATAGATAATGCCGAAAACTTGCGGGTCTAATCCTTTTAGAATGAAGTGGTTTGCCACTGGCGAAGCAAACACGGACGAGCCGTGAGTTTCAAGCACATAGCGCAAGCCGAACTGCCGCCCGACCGACTCCAGACGTTCCATACCCTCACGGGTGATTTTCAGCAAGTAGTCGTAGGAATCAGGCTGATGCAGCGCTTCGTTATAATCCCAAGCATACCACGGATGCGCGACCCGCAGCATCTTAGCGCCCACTTCCGCCAGTGCTTCGCTGTAACGGATGACTTCTTCGGTCAGGTGCAGCTTCGGGCCATTGATGAAGGACACTAATTCCAAGCCGGCGTCCTTGGTCAGCTGGACCATCTCTTTGCTATCTTCCCGAATAGTATCTAAACCGCGCAGCCCCCACTCAATACCACCCGCACCTACGCTTTTAATCAACTCCACCATCTCGGGGTTGCTGAAATCTTTTCTCAAGGAGTTCGTATTAACTGAAATCTTCATAATTCTCCCCAATTAGCGATTAGATATTCAATTTCGGCATCTTGCTCAAGACGATTTTTTCGGCCTCGAGATTCCAGAGGCCGTTATTGCGGGCGCAGGCCTCGGCCAATTCTGCATACACGGGATTATCCTTACCCAACTCTGGCAAATCTACTAGTGCTATCAGGGGGAAATCCGCGTGCGTGTAGATGAGTTTCTTACCGCCGGGGATATTGGGCAAGTTCAAAGTGGCTTCGCGAGCGGCAGTCAAGCCGCCGACGTGAGTAATCATCATCGCGGGATTGAGCACTCCCTTACCCATCAAGTCCAAAGCCTCGCGGATATCCGCGGTGGTGCCACCAGAAGTGCCGACCAAATGAGTGCCAGAATAATGCACATTGTAGAAGTTAAGTTTAGCGGAGAAGGCAGTGTCAGTAGGGCCAGCAAAAAAGTTCAAGCAGCCATCCGTGCCTAAGATGGCATCACCCTGCTCAACCACCGCCGCCACAGGGACCAGCACAAAGACATCATCGAAACCCTTGTCGTCAGTCAGAGCACGCAGGTCCTGCACCGCAGTCGCAGTTTTGGTATTCAAATAGACCAGCTTCACACCGTGCGCCAAGGCATCTTCTGGTGTCAAGATGGATTGCGCCCGATCAAGACGCGGTTGATCGATGTCGGTGACTACGACTAGACTCGGCCGACGCGGCCCGTGTACGAGATAATCGATCAGCCCTAGGCCCATCGGGCCAGCACTAGCCAAGCAAGCGCAATTCCCGCCCTCGCGGATATCCATATTGTGTTTATACGAGGCGGGCGGAATATGGTACTGGGCGTGGCAGGCGCCAATCAGGCAACTCATCGGCTCACTCAGGGAGGCCAGAAAAAATGCCTCACCAGTATATTTCAACAGGCAATCCATTTCCATCACACACGACGGGATACGGACATAGGTGGCGTCGCCGCCAAGACTGCTGAACGAATAACCGGGTGCGTCCAAAGAGCCCTTGTACATCAGCGCTGGCTGAATGCCAAAACGGTCACCCGGCTGGAACTGGGATTGCCATTTCGCCCCAACTTCTAAAATCCGGCCTGAGAATTCGTGGCCCAGCATCGGTGGATTGACAGCGCAGTCCTTGGGGACGCGCTTATGGTCCGCGCCCTGTTGCACGGCCTTATAACTCGACATACAGATTGAATCGCAGACTACTTCTGCAATTATGCCGTCATCGCCGCAAGGCGGCAACTCAAAAGACTCCAAACGGATATCTTTTTTGCCATAAAGTCTCAAAGCAGTTGTCTTCATATTGTGTTACCTCATTGTTTGCGATTAGCCTAAACGGAACAGCTAAATGTAATCCATTAACCAAAAAATGCAATCGCCACTGCCTACTTTCACCGCTTTCGTGCAGCCGCAAATGTTACCTAGCCAGACCCAATCCAAAAAGCTTATAACCCTCTCACAACAACTAACAACTGCATTTCCTGTCTGTTCAGTGTGTCCCAGACTTAAATATTTCTAAATCTTTATTCTCTTCTTTGCTAATCTTCAGCATTTTCGAGCTACTACTCCCTAACCTTCTTGCTTTTTAAGAAAGATTTTTGCTAGCAGTTCACAACAAGAATGTCCATTCCTACCTTGTCCATCGAGCCGTTTAGATTGTGGATGTTAGGCTGCCACAGGAGCAGCAGAAAATAAAAAAACCGCCAAATTCCGATAACACAACCCCAAATTAACGCTAAAAACAAGTTTTTTCAGCAATACAACGAAAAAAATGTAATGCGTCAGTGAAGCTGGGTCGATAGCATTCCAAAATCATTTTTTTAATT
>CAZUCG010000264.1:0-4787 GCA_964619145.1 uncultured Lentisphaeraceae bacterium
ATCTACAATGCTAACCTTGACCAGCTGATTCGTGAGCATTGCCCGAAACGAGAAGTCTCGTCGGCAGGAAAATTTTGGCCGAGCTTCCTATATTCGCTCCTGCCGCTAATAGTACTGGCAGTCGTGATCTTCTTCGTCTATTCCCGGACTATGAAAGCCGCTGGCCGAGGAGCTTTGCAATTCGGTAAAAGCCGGGCCAAGATGCTTAATCCATCCGGTGAACGCGTGACTCTGAAGGACGTAGCCGGCATTGAAGAAGCTAAGGAAGAAATGCAGGAAATCGTTGATTTCCTGAAGAATCCTGACCGTTTCAAACGCCTGGGCGGCAAGATCCCCCGCGGTGTGCTGATGGTCGGTCCGCCCGGAACCGGCAAGACCCTGCTGGCAAAGGCCATTGCCGGTGAAGCAGATGTGCCTTTCTTCTCCATCAGTGGTTCGGATTTCGTGGAAATGTTCGTCGGTGTCGGCGCTAGCCGGGTGCGCGATATGTTCGAAGAAGGCAAAAAATTAGCGCCCTGTCTGATTTTCATCGACGAACTCGATTCGGTCGGCCGCTCACGCTTCTCCGGCATCGGCGGCGGTCACGATGAACGCGAACAGACTCTCAACGCACTGCTGGTGGAAATGGACGGCTTCGAACCGAACTCCGGAGTTATCGTGCTGGCTGCCACTAACCGCCCCGATGTACTTGACCCGGCACTACTGCGACCAGGACGCTTCGACCGACAAATCACTATCGACTTGCCAGATTTGCGAGGCCGACTCGCCATCCTGAAAGTACACGCGAAAAAAATTACCATCGACCCCAATCTCGAGCTGCACATTGTCGCCCGCGGTACTGCTGGCTTTAGTGGGGCTGACTTGGCGAACTTGCTCAATGAAGCCGCACTGCTGGCCACCCGTAATAACAAAAATGCAGTGGGACTGGCAGAGTTAGAAGAATCGCGCGACAAGGTCCGCTGGGGCAAAGAGCGCCGCAGCCGCCGCATAGATGACAAAGATCGTCGTTTGACTGCCTTTCACGAAGCCGGGCACGCGCTGATCGGGATGCTCTGCGAAAATGCCGTGCCATTGCATAAAATCACCATTATCCCACGTGGCGTAGCCTACTTAGGCGCCACGATGCAATTACCAGAGCAGGACGAAGTACACCACTCGCGTAATCAGCTGCTGGACTATATCGCCGTCTGTATGGGCGGACGAATCGCAGAAGAGCTGGTCTTCGATGACGTCACTACCGGCGCCTCGATGGACATTATGCAGGCGACTGATATCGCCCGTAAAATGATCTGCCAGTGGGGAATGAGCGAAAAGCTAGGCTTCGTCAATTATGCCGGCCGGCAAGAACACATCTTCCTGGGTCGCGATATCACTCGTGGCGAGGAGCACGGCCCTGAGACCGCCCGCGAAATTGACCTCGAAGTCCGCAAGTTCATCGAGAACGCCGACCGTCGAGTACGCAATTTGCTGGAAGCGAATCTCGACAAACTCACCTTGTTGGCCGAGACATTGCTGGACAAGGAAACAATGACTGCAGAAGAAGTCTATACGCTACTGGAAATGCCAATGCCAGTCAGCAAACGCTCGCTGAGTGATCTCGCCAGCGACTTGGAGCCTACCAGCACCGACACAGCTGCCGAGACAGCCGAAGCAGCAAAGCCGAAACGGCCGCGCCGACGCAAAACCGTCCCCGCCGCTAAACCCAGTGAGGAGCAAGAAACGCCTTCCTGATTGCCGTCTCGCGTTTCAGTAGTCCTGCCGCTGCCGACTGAACTGTTTTATTGGCAATGTCCGAAATTGCTAGGAAATGAGACATAACTAAATTTAAATTATTATGCCCCACTATGATGTCATCATTATCGGCGCCGGACTCTCCGGACTGGCGGCCGGTATTCGCTTGGCTCACTTCGGTAAACAAGTGCGAATTTTTGAACGCCACTCCCTGCCCGGAGGACTGAATTCCTATTTTTATTCTGGGAAAGAAGTCGTGGATGTCGGCTTGCACGCCTTGACTAATCTCGCCGATGAGAAAGACCGCAGCGCCGCCTTGAATAAAATGCTGCGGCAGCTGCGCCTGAGGCGTAAAGATTTGAACCTGCGGCCACAGAAATTTTCGTTAATTGACTTCCCTGGCTGCCAACTGCGCATCACGAACGACTTCAATGACTTCGAACAGGAAATTAGTCACTTTTTCCCACCACAGCTAGCCGGTTTTCAAGCACTAATTGGCAGAATCCGCGCTACTGATTACCTCTCGCCCGAGGCACCATATCAATCCACCCGGGCAGTCCTAGCAGAATATCTGTCGGATGATTTATTACGGAATATGCTGTTGTGTCCAATGATGTTCTACGGCAATGCACAAGTCTATGATATGGATTTTAATCAGTTCTGCATTATCTTTACCAGCATCTTTATGGAAGGACTCGGTCGGCCACGGGACGGTATGCGCCCATTCCTGAATGCACTGCTGAAGCGCTTTAAGACTAGCGGTGGCGAACTAACGCTGGGCAATGGCATCAGCAAAATTTTATCTACCGCTGGGCAGGTGACTGGAGTCCTCGATGACCAGGGCCAGACATACTCGGCCGATGCCGTCATCTCCAGTATCGGCAGTCGTGAGACTGCCCTTTGTTGCCAGGAGTCACCGCCGGAATTTAGCCAAACAGCTCCCGGTCAGCTGAGCTTCACTGAGACTATTTTTCGCCTTAAATGTCACCCTCGCGAACTCGGGCTGCAAGCCTCCATCATCTTTCGCAACACTAGCCCGACTTTCAACTTCGCCGTACCGGAGACGCCGATCGATTTCCGCAGTCAGGTCTTCTGCCTGCCGGGGAACTTTCAGGACTGCGAAAATATCCCCGCCGCCCAGCAAATCCGCCTGACGCATTTGGCGCAACCGGCCTTCTGGCTAAACGCGACTCCGGATAACTACCGCCAGGCCAAAGAGGCGGTGATCGCCAAACAACAAGAAATCCTGCAAGAATTCTGCCCCGGTTGCGCAGAACAAATACTCAGCACCGAGATGTTTACCCCTAAAACTATCCTGCGCTTTACCGGACATCAGAATGGCGCTATCTACGGCAGCCCCGATAAAATAAAAAATGGCGACTGCTCGTACCCAAATTTGTTCTTATGCGGGACTGATCAGGGCTTCCTCGGGATAGTCGGCGCGCTGCTCAGCGGCACCGCCATCGTCAATCGCCACCTGCTGCTCGGATAGCATAACGCAATATGTTTTGGCTCTGGTTAACTACGCTATTGTTTTTAGCTACGCTGGCAGAGATTATCCTCGGATTACATCATCTCGCGGTACCCTGCCTGCTCCTGCTGGCATTTTATTTCGCCAGCCTACTGCCGTGGCAGAAAGCGTTTCTGCCACTACTGCTGGCCGCGGCATTATTGGACAGCAGCCTGGGAAGAACATTCCCGAGTTGCGGCGTAGCAACTATCCTGATGCTGATTATGAATACCTGCTGGAAAAAAGTCAGCAGCCTTGACTCCTTGCTATCATTGCTGTTGCCAGGACTGGGGCTGGGACTTATCTTGACCACCGTCACCTTCGTGCAGAATAAAATTATCCTGGGGACATTTCGCTTGAACAGCCCGGTCCAAGTCTTTACCCAGGCTTTCTCCGCCATTATTCTGCTGCCCGTAGTCTGCCATTTATTGGAGAGCTTGGCTCGCAAACTATCGTTGCGAAGACTGGAAACAATCTCGCCCAATGCCAGCCAAGAAGCCAATACCGCAGTGGAAAATATCGACTATGAATGAGCAAAAATGGCAGAATACGCTAAAAATCCGCATCGGGCTCTGCGCACTAGCGATGCTCTTTTGCTTCGGCTTGCTGCTATATCGCCTCTGGCAAGTCCAAGTCGTGCAAAATCGCGAACATCAAGACAAAACGACCCGGCAAAGTATCCGTCTCTTGCGCCTCAATCCCGCCCGGGGAAGGATTTTCTCTGCTGATGGCACTGTGCTGGTCGACAACCACTGCTATTACGATTTGGGCTGCTATGTCTCTGAAATGCGTCAGCCGGGCCGTTCCTACAAGACCACTGCCCACATTCTATCTTGCGAGCAACGCATCGCGCTGTGTATCGGCCGGGAGCCGCAACTGACTGCCAAGCAGTTACAGGAGCACCTCCTCAGGCATCCTATTCTACCCTTAATCATCGCTAGTGACTTGCAACCTCACGAACTCGCCCGCGTCTGCGAACTGACCCCACCAATTTCTGGGATGGCCATCATCCCCCGGATCGAAAGAAGCAGCCCGCAGCCAGACCGCGCTGCCCACATCCTAGGTTTTACTGGCCGACGCCTCCCGGCTGAAGCCCTCGTGGCGGAAGAATCCCGGCATTCGTTTGTCACCCCGGAACTCAGTGGCCGCAGCGGCCTGGAAGCGTATTACAACCACATTCTAGCCGGTCGCAACGGCTCCCGACTGCTCAAAGTCGATGCCCAGGGATTTGTCCATACTGATGTCCGGCAACCGCTGCTGCCTCGTGATGGTGACAACCTCCAGCTGACCATCGACAGCCGCGCCCAACAGGCCGCGGAAGAGGTCTTGCGTGGTCACGTCGGTGCGCTGGTGCTCGTCAATATCCACAATGGCGCCGTACTGGCTTTGGCCTCTGCTCCGACTTATAAGTTGACTGAGCTGAGTCAAAAACGCTATGCCGAATTGAACAGCGACCCTCGCCAAGCGATGAAAAATCGGGCTATCAATGAGACTTACAGCCCTGGTCCGATTAATACGAATATTATGGAAATCAAGGTTTTGGGCA
>CAZUCG010000265.1:0-4756 GCA_964619145.1 uncultured Lentisphaeraceae bacterium
AAGTCCAGGAAATCCCCGACCTCTTCCAGCTGATTTACCAAGCGGCTCGGGAATTTGAGGCATAAAATGGCTATCTCCAACCTAGTGCGCGAAGTAATAGCTCAATGCGGCGATGACCCGAATCGCGAGGGATTGCGCGACACTCCTGACCGAGTCCAAAAAAGCCTGCAATTTATGTTGCGTGGATATCACCAGAACCCAGATGATATCGTCGGTAACGCGATCTTCCACGAAGAAAGCAACCATATGATAATTGTCCGGGACATTGAAGTATATAGCCTGTGCGAGCACCATATTCTGCCCTTCTATGGTCGCTGCCACGTCGGCTACATCCCGAAAGGCAAGGTCTTCGGCCTGAGCAAGATCGCCCGTTTGGTCGATTGTTTTGCCAGACGCCTACAATTGCAAGAGCGGCTGACTCAGCAAATCGCTCGCTACGTAAAAGACAAGATCAATGCCGAGGGCGTTGGTGTGGTGATGGAATGCCGTCACCTCTGTATGATGATGCGTGGAGTGGAAAAACAGAATTCCAGTATGATTACCTCGGCGGTGCTGGGAAGCTTCCACGATTCTGAGGCTACCCGCAACGAATTCCTGCAGCTTATTCAGCGCCCCTTCATCATCTAAACTCCTGCCTTATTGGCTATCCAGCAGCTGCCATCTCTGGGCCGCCTCGCGCAAAGTGAACTCTGGGGGGCTGTCCAAGGCAATAAAATATCGGTGCAGCTCCTGGGGTGAGCGGGTGGCCACTAGCGACTGCCCGGCCCACTGCAGCAAATCCAAGTCATTATGGTCGTTACCCAAGGCGTAAGCATCGACTGCCTTCCCTTGGGTTGTACTTAGCTGTTCGGCTAGCCAAGCCGCGCCTGAAGACTTATTTACCCCAGGCGCAAAGACTTCCAGCCAGATACTGCTGTGATCCAATGGTGAGGTAGCTCGAATCACCGAGAAATCTTGCAATGCTGCTGCAGTAGCCTGGAACAGCTCTTCATCTGGTGGGAGGATAGCCAGCAGTTGGCTGGCGGGGCCGTGCCAGCGTCCTGTTGCCGGCAACAACTGACAGCTGCCCTGATTAATATCTATCCTGCGAAAAAAATCTGTATTACAGTTATCTCGGTCAGAAAAATGGTAATATTGAAAAATATGGTTATCGGGCAAGATTTCCTGTACCATCACGTCAATTTTGCGCCGCAAGAGTATCTGCAAGGCTACATCTACTTGCGGTTCGCTTAATTCCTGCCGCCGGATAATGTTTTTATCTTCCCAGCGCAAAACCCCTACGCCAGTAGAAAAAATAGCATAATCCAAGGGCGTATCTGCTGCCAAAGCCTTGTAGAGCGACAGGCGATTCCGGCCACTGGCAACTGCGAGGACGACGCCTGCTGAGCGCAAAGCTCGCATAGTCATAAGATTATCTTCCGAGAGCGGTTGGCCGCTCGCCAGGATAGTGCCATCCAAATCGAAGCACAACAATTTTAGACGGTTATCAGTATTCAAATTACTCCTTTTGTAAAAGTCTAAACAGCTCACAAACAATGTCAATTTAGCGGCGCTGGTTCATCCGGAAGTCAAGAATGGCAGGGATTTGCACTTGCTCTGGCTTCAAGACCCGATTTGCCCGGCTTGCTTTTTCGCATTGAATATAGACATATAGCTCAGATAACGAACACTCGCCCTCGCGCAAATCGGGTATCTGCAGACCGCCGCCCTGCATCAGGATGCGCTCAGCTTCCTGCAATGAGCCAAGTTTGGCCAGGGCGTGAGCGTGCAAGAGCTGCAGCACCGGCACCGCCCGGAGCCTGGCCGGCAGCAGGCCATAACAACGCTCCAAGCCGGTATAATCAGCATTTTCTTTAAATGCCTTCAGAGTCTCTTTAGCTAGTGAGCCATCGTCGGGACGCAGCTGCAATGCTTGCTCAAGATAGGTAGTTGCCCCCGGCAAATCACCTAAGCAGCGTTGAATATTTCCCAATGCATACAAGCACCAGGCATTGTGCTGTTGCTCCAAGGCTGTCACAAAACATTGTTTTGCCCGTTCGAAATCGGAACGAGTGAAGTAGTTCAAGCCGAGTTGAAAATGGGCATACCAGTTGTCAGCCGCAGAGCCGGCAACAGCTTCTTTGAGCAGAACGAACCACTCTTCCTGCACCAAGTATGAATGCGGTTCCTCAGCCGGCGCCAGCAGAGGGTAAGTCCCTGTCCGCAGCAATTGCAGCCAGGCTGATTGCTCGACAGACGTCTCAGCAAAATCAAGTTGCGGGACGGGATTTTTCTCCCTGAGAGCGAGGTCGAGCGCGCCCCAACCTGAGCCTCGGAAGAGCACTTCAGCGCTTTTCAAAGCGATGTCGGGCTTTGTGCGTCGCAGCGTGTCTTCCAGAAATCGCCGTGGCAGCTTCTGCTCCAACGCAGCCGCGACGGTCGCCACGGCTACAGGCCAAGCGCCGTGCAATTTCTCCCGAGGAATTTGCAGCGCTCCGTAGGCCTCCAGCCATTCCCAGGCAGTTTTTGGGGGCATCGGCAAGCACTCCAGCTGAGTCTTGGCAATACCGGCCTGGATCTCGAGATAATCCGCGCCTTCGGGGCTGGTCAAGAAGCGCTGCCAGCGTTCGCCACCTGGCCCGTGTCCCCAGACGAAGAGCTTGCGACCTTGCAGACGGTCGGTGGAGGTATGAATCAGGCCGTAGCCGTCAGCAAATAAGGCGGCCTCGAATTTTCTCTCGTCTGGCTCGATATTGAAAAACTGGTCTTTCGCGGTAGGATAATTCTCTGGGTAGGTGCTGTCGAATTCACCGGCCGCCATAGGCAACGGCAGTTTTGCCAGTCCGTGTTGCGATTCACTGAAATATGTATTGGAGAAGGTAGTTTTTGCTGGCACGACAATGCGCATTCCTTTGGCCTGCTCGACGGCGATATTCGACCACCAGTACATCGGCTCAACTCGGTCATTGGGATTAAGCAACCGCACCCGCAGATACAAGAACTGCGACTGTGCCGGCAGGAAGAAATCCAGCTGGTAATAAACTGCCCGTTTCCGGCAGAATTCGTACAGGCGCAAGACCGGCGTACCATCCTCGTCCTGCGTACGCGCGGCAAAAAGTGGCCTGCAGGTCAAAGCGTCGTGCCCGCGGCTACCGACATTCCATTCCACTCCACCGGCCGGCCAAGCGCAGCAAATACCGAGATTCCCTGGTTTGAAGACTGGGTTTTTGTGCACTAGATTTCGCTGGGCGACTTTGTCATACAGCGACCACAGTCGCCCACCCATCCCCGGCAGGAAAGTCGCCTTAAGAAAGTCATTTTCCAAGGCAATGCAATCGAATTGCAGATCGCACATCTCACTGTCGAAATCATCCTGCATCCGATGCGGCAAGGCAGTCAATTCCTGCCCGTAACCGATAAACAGACCGTCATCCTCATCCAATTGAGTGGCGATATTCCTGGTCAGAGTACAGCGCATTGGCGGCAAAGCACTCTCTCGACCAATTTTCAGCCCCTGGAGAGACAATTTACCGACGCTAAATTCTGTGCTCATCTGTTTCCTTGAGCTAGTTTTTTTACCACTAAAGATTCTAAAGAAAGCAGTTGGATTTTTGCATTATAAAATGCTTGCGCTTAACCCAGTGACAAAGTCCGAAGGATTAAGCCGCAAACAACCGCGACAATTTCTAGCAAAAGACAAATGCGTAGGGCGACGGCGGTCGTCGCCCTAGGCAAAAAAGCCTTTTGGGGCGCAAAACTACGTGGGGCGTTTATTCTACAGTTTGATGACTTTAGTCTGCAATTCCAGGGGCTGCAGAGTGACTTTGCCCTGCAGGGACTGCTGGGGAAGATCGTTATCCGACAACTTCGCGCCATCGATATGCCAATCGGTAGTCACGGTCTCCTTTGTGATATTGGCAAAAACAGCCAAGACCTCACCTTCATTCCAGTACAGCCCGAGGCCGACATTCTCGTCCGCGGTCTGGCATTTGCCTTCGCCTGGAGCAGTATGGCGGCGATACTTGCCAAGATTCTGCATCCACGGCTCGGTGTAGAAGTCTAGAAATTGCTGTTCTTTGGTACTCACCGTGGCGTGATGCAGGATGGAACAAAGCATCAACCGGCGGTTGTTGTCTTGGTCAGCAACACTACCCAGCATATTGCAAATTTGCCGCGGAGCGGTGTTCAGGAAATGGACGTGCGGGGTAAACATCAGCGGACTGATTAAGCCATAACCGGCTTCTTCCGTCAAGACCAGCGAGGCGAGGTTTTCAGCTGCCAGACTGGGCGTACCAGTGAGATGCAGATATACTTCGCCGGCATCACCAGCCCGCTGATAGCTCCATTCCAATAAATCCAGCAGCTTATCATTGTCCCAGTGGCGGCCCTTGGCGTGTTTTTCGTGCACACATTCAAAGCCAGTGCACCAATCATAATAGACGCCGTTGAAAGCGTGCTGGCGCAGCACTTCGTCAATGCTGTCTTTGCGCTTCTGCAGCCAACCACTCGCCAAACACATCTGCGCCCCGAACACACCGTTCTTGCAGTAATTGACAATCATCGTGTCGTCAACATCAATCAGCCGCGCCCACTCCTCAGCATTCTCTTTGAAACCCTCGGCGTCAGGATGAAATTCCTTGCAAGAGAAATACGGCACTACCGAGATCCCAGCAGCCTGGGCATTAGCCAGGAATTCATCCATCTTCGCCATTTCTTCTGGCGGATACGGCGGATAAGCCGCGTCACGCCAGAAGATGTTATTATTAAAGGAATTGCC
>CAZUCG010000266.1:0-4755 GCA_964619145.1 uncultured Lentisphaeraceae bacterium
CCAAAAAATGTTGTTGCAACCTTTCTTGGACACAGAGATATATTTTTACTCCCAGAACTGTGATCAGAATATAAATCGCCGTTATATTGGCCCGGAGAATAGCTGCTCCTTTCTGCCGCACCGCCGTGATATGGAACGCATCGCTGACGGCATCTGCGACCAGGAACTCGGTGTAATTTGCTTTTATGACAAAGATACCCAAGAACCTGCCTATATTATCGGCAATTATGCCGCCCATCCTCTAGCCGGTCACTGCCCCGGTATTGGCGGAAAACGTATTTCCGCCGATTACCCCGGCGTGTTTCGTGAATATATCGAAAACGAGGTCGGGGCAGGGTGTATGTTCCTTTCCGGCGCGGCCGGAAATATGGTGCCGCGCGGACACGAGACCGGCTCCGAGGCCATCCGCAAAGTCGGCACAGCTTTGGCCACGGCGGCTATCGACAGCGTGGTGGCTGCTCGTCGCGATGACAATCGCTTCAAGCTGAAAAACGAATCTCTGCAAACAGGCATCGAGAAGGTATCCTTAAAAATCCGTCCTGGTCATCAAATGCAACCCGAATATCAAGGCCAGAGCACAGTCGAGCTTGAGATGCAGCTGGTATCCTTAGGCGATATCTGCCTGGTCGGAGTGCCAGGAGAGTTCTTAGCTGAACTCGGCCTGGAAATCAAGTGGCACTCGCCTTTTCGGAAAACTTTCGTACTCTATTGTTCGACCGGATACTTTAACTATATTTGTCACGGTAACGCGCTGGTCTCTGGTGGCTATGAAGGCAATCAACAAGCCGTAGAGAGCCGTGCCGGCCTGAAATTGGTGACTGCTGCCATTGAAGGAGCGTATAAACTGCGCTCGCGCGCATTCCCGCAAGACGGCGATTATCCGGATAAGGCTCAATCAGAATTGGTGGCCCTGAATAATATTATGCCCTGAAAAAAAGCCCGGCGGGAAAATTTCCCGCTGGGCTTGATGATCTATTATCTGTTCTCAGCAATCAAAATTGCAGCAGCGCGTGCCGCTGAAAAGCCGGCAAGCGGAATTCCGAGGTAATGTCGACTGCCTGAACCGGCTTGCCAGGCAGATAGAGGACGCCTTTCCCTGGTGGTAGGCCATTCACCTGCACTGACTGCGGTGCAACTACCGCAGCATAACTGAATAACTGCAGCAAATTATGGCCATTGCTGCGCAACAGTGACGTCGCTATTCTGGGAACAGAGACGGTAAAGGGGCGAGATACTAATTTCAGTAAGGCCGATCGGTCCCAAAGCGGCCGGAAGAGCCTACCAGACATCATCCCGGAAAATTCCCCGTCGCTGCCTTCCGCGCTGGGGAAATAATCGAGCCGCCCGCATTTTTGCGGTGTTGTGGGTGCTGTATAGCAACTGATATCCATCCATTCGGCCAGTACCGAATCCAGCCGGCTGCGGCGTTTTTCGTCATAGCGGCCTAATTCACTGCCAATGACCAGTAGTTTGCCGGAGAAATCTTGCAGTTTCTTGATATCGCTATCGCTAAGCAAGCGCACTTCTGGTATAATCAACTGTGAGAGCTCGGGGAGTTCGTTTTCGGAAAAAACGACTTGATACGGTATGCCATCTTCGGCCAGCATTTCCTCCACTCCGAAAATCGCTTCTTGGTGGTGTTGGAAATCGTATTGCATCGACTCACGATGATAGAGTACACCTATTGGGGCTATATTTTCCGCGGCATTGTCCACCGGCAGGGTACCGATATAGCTGAGCGTCTCTGCCAAAGCGGCTGTCATCTCAGGATGCTCGAAGTACATTTTCAGTTTGTCCTGGCCGTTGCTGCAGAAACAGTCTGGCATCTCCCTGATTGACCAGAATGCACCGACAGCACCAGCAAAGGTCGTGGCTTCCAGCAAAATGCGCTCGACCTCAGTGCTGTCCGGCATAATATTCACGTTCTTCCGAGATGTATCATCGAAGTCCGGCCGCTTCCAGGCACCGGCGACGCCCTTCGAGCCAGCTCCCAACGCCGCCGCAAAACCGTGGAAGTTCCCGATGGGATGGCCGTTGTCGTCTTCGTTGGTGAACAGCTTATTCTCAAGGTAGATGATATCGTTGAGTTTGAGCATCTCGAATAAATCAACGCCTAATTGGATATAGTTGCGACCGCGATAAATGCCGGGATTCGTGCAAAACAACCCCTGCGGCGACAACGACTCTAAGTGCCCCTTGAATTCCCGATGCAAGGCCAAATTCCGCTGGCTGTTGAATTCAAAAAAGAGTTGCGACACAGGATCAGAAGGCAGAAATAGCGGCGGTATCTCTAAGCGCTCATCGCCGACATAGGAGGCAAAATTTTGTTGGCACAATTCGCAGCGGCAAGGCTTGATGTAGTTGTTATCGATCCAGATGCCGTCTGCACCGAGCTGAACCGCCTCAGTGATAGTGTCGCGAAAATAAGTACGGAACTGCTCGGACGATTGACAAGCGGTACGCCGCCAGTACGCATAGTTGGTGCGACTGTTGTCTAGCATTACCGACTCAGGAGTGCCGGACGGCCAATTCTTCTCTTGTAGCAAATTTTGATATTGCAGATAGGGCAGGCTGACCATCTTACGCTCGTGCAGCAGTTTAGTCATCCGGGCAAAGTCTTCGTGTTCAGCCCTTTCCTGTTCGGCGCTGCCACCCAAAGAAAAGGGCAAGATCACCAAGTTGAAGCCGAGAGCGGCCAACTTGTCTGCACATTCCTCCGACAACGCCCGGTCATACCAACGCTCATACCAGAGGGCATTGCCGGGAACGCAGCCCGCGAACTCACCGCCTCGATGGCGTAATTTGGAGATACCCCACATCGGGACCCATACAATCGGCCGCTGGCCAAAATGATATTCGATCTTTTTGTTCATAACCTTGTCGTCTCTATCAAATTACTCGATTGCTGAAAGCTGCTATTACCGGACTCTAGCGAATTGTGCCTCAACTCAGTCAGTGTCCAGTTTACTATTGATACCAACCGTCTCGTCTGTATCCATATTCGGATTGTAGTCACTCCAATCAACCGACCACGGCTTGCTACGACGGAATTTCTTGCGCATTTTGTGGGTCAGCACATCACGGGCTTCCAGGCTCGCCAGGCAGGCACGCGTGCAACCGCCGGAACCGCATACTGCTTTGCCAGCAGTATAGACTTTAGGTGGGACGTGGTAAAACGGCGAAATCGCGTTGGGACGGTAGTTATCCTTGCCCTGCAAATAGTTGCCAGGGCCTTCTTCAGCACCGCGGAAGGCCAGATCGCAGCCCTCAGTGTCAATTTCGCCCCATTCTAGATCGTGTCCGGCAACTGTAACTTTGACCGACTTGTCAGCACTGATGCATTTGCCGGGGCAGGCCCGCACGCAAGCCATACAATGGTTGCATAGTTGAGGGCCTGAATAAATTGGGTCGTATTCCAACTCCAACTCTGTAAATACCAGACCAACTCGCACCGCAGGACCAAACTCCGGGGTGATGAGCATCTTGCTCCAGCCAATCTCGCCAAGGCCGCAAAGGAAAGCTGCAATCCGCAAGTGCACCATTATGTCCGGCGCAGGTTTGTCTGGCGATACCGGTCGACTGAAACCCTTGCGTAAAACACCCTCGTTGTCAATCGCCCGCCAGTCACTCTGGTGGCCCATCGGGAAGGCCTCATAGCCGTGGTCCTCAATGTACTTGGCTAAATTTACCACCGCAGTCGGCATAAATACATAAGTGATGCCACCGTAGCCCATCGAAGAATAGTTGCTGAAAAATGTCCCTTCCTCAATGCCACGCAATGAACCGCGCAATACCCTGAATGCAACCGCAATGCAGGACTTCGCCTCTGGCATTATATACCGCGGGTCCATCTGCTTGGGGGCGCCGGCAAAACGGCTCATCGGAGCTATGCCAACTAAATCAGCGCCTAATTCAATGGCACGCTTCTTGATTAATGCAGTCGCAACCGACCGATCCTCTAAATCATTGTACATCGTAATTATCCTTATTATGAATGTGCTTAAAAATACTTCTAAACTTTTACGAAACTGGCCAGAGCTGCCAGTTCAAGCCCTAGCTTCTTCTGTTCCTCTATTGCAACTATGTCGAGGAAAATCTGCAAAAAAGCCGGTAGCCGGAATTGGGCCTGCCGGATACAGGCTGCAGCCATCAAGGTTTGACTTCAGTGATGCTGATATCATCGAACCAGACGGTTCCGGTGGCATTGAGGATAAACAGCCGGATATAGCTCCGGCTGGCGACGTTCGGTCGCTCTTCATTGCGATTGCCGGTTGTCCAGGTGAATCCCTGTCTTGTCCAGGGGATATTGCCAGTGTAGGGATTTTTTGGGAACCAGTTATTTTTGCTATAGACGGGATTGATAAAGACTCCGCCGCCGGCTTTGCTGGGCTGGATATTATCCAGGCGGATCATATAAGAGATATGATAGGTCGTCTCAGGTTTAAGCTTATCATCAAGATATTGGGTGATTAGCAGGCGGTCTTGGTCCTGATTGTTAAGTTTGATACTTTGACCGTCCTTTATAAACAGGGTCTGGTCGAGCGAGACACGTGGGTTGTCGCTGGCGACATCATCAGCGCCGGTGTACCAGGTGCCAAAAGCACGGCCAGTTTGCGGTATGGCAAAGGTGCCATTAAGCAACAGATTATCGGCTTTGCTCTGTTCCATACTGAGGATACCGTAGCTGTCGATGGCGTGGAAGCCCTTGATGAAATAGCTCCAAGTATAGAGTTTCGTGTGGGGCGTGTCGGTTTT
>CAZUCG010000267.1:0-4730 GCA_964619145.1 uncultured Lentisphaeraceae bacterium
AAGAGGAGGCTTTGCTGGCCGAGACCAAAGCCAGGGTCTCCAAACTACAAACAGAAGTCGAGCGGCGCAAAGCTGAAATGTCTATCGACTTAGAACGCCGCAGCGTTGACCTCTCGGAACAGCAACGCCATCACAAGAATCAAATCGACATCGCCGATTTGCAACTCCGCAATGCTCAAGCCAAGGTCAAATTGACGCGTGAGTTGGTGGCCAAGGGCTTAAAAGCCGCCAGCAACCTCGAAGACGAGGAGCTGAAAGAACAACTAGCTCAAGTGACCCTGAGGTCCCTGAAAGACAAAGATTTCATCATCTATGAGGAATTACTGAAACGCGACCGCGACAAATATGACCGCGAGATTCAAGCCTTGGGCAATGAATTGCAGTCCTTAGAGGACGCCGTTCGCCGAGTAGAAGCGCGTTTACAGACCCGGAAGATTCGCGCGCCCATCGCCGGGATGGTGGTTCGTTACGAATTTGTGATTGGCGAATTACTGACTCCGAACAGTGTAATTTACGAGATCTTTGGTGGTGAGAAGCAGGTCTTGAAGTTACGTGTCGGCGAGCGTCACGCCACCAAGATTGGGGTGGGGCAAAAGTACCGCGCCCGTCTCTCCTCCTTCAAGGGCATTGCCCGGCAATATTTCTGGGGCGAGGTCGAATATCTGCGCAACGTCATCCAAGCTGACGGCCTGAACACCTACCGGGTCGCCTATTGCAGTTTTGCCCCCGGCGAGCACATCATCCCACCTGGGACGACGGCCGAGGCGCGCATCTATTACGGCAAGTCCTGCCTCTGGTTCTACTTGTTTAATGTCGACCTCTTATGACCGGCCGGTAAGGCTGCCCAATGGATAGCGAAAATAAATCATCATTAGGTAATCTCGGCAAAATATTAGTTTTTATGTCGCCCTATCAGCGGCAGTTGCTACTGTTGGTTTTGCTGACCATTCTTCTGGCTCTCTTGGCGACTATTCCGCCCTTGATCACCAGGACCTTGATTGACCGGGTCTTCACCCAGCGCGATACCAGCGTATTCTTCCTCTTCGGTTTTCTAGCCTTGGCCATACCCGCTTGCAGCGTATTGCTATCGTTTATGCAGCAGTTAGTTTGCGCCTGGCTGGGACAGCGTTTCGTCTTTGATGTGCGCTTCAAGCTCTACCAGCATATGCTGAAATTGTCATTGCGTTTTTTCGGCAAGCACAGCGTCGGCAAGCTGGTAAACCGCCTGATGGGTGACAGTGGTACTGTCCAACAGATGCTCACTGGGCAGAGCCTGACGGTGCTTTCCGACTTGATTATTGCCACTTGCGCCATCACCGCGACGTTTATCATCAGCTGGCGGATGGCCTCGCTGCTGATCTTGATTATGGTTTTTTTTGTGCTCAATTATCGCCTCAGCATCAAACGCATCATCTTCTCCAGCCGGGCGATGCGCAAATCCTACGACCGACTCTCTGGCGGGGTCCAGAACCGCCTAGTCGCCAATCTGGCAGTCAAGACTTTCGGTGCCGAAGGTCGTGAGAACGCGACCTTCATTGACCAATCGGGCGAAGCGCTGGCCTACGGCAAGATGCAGGAAGTGGCCGGCAATAACTTCTCGATGAATGTGGCCCTGATTCAGCAGATGGGCAATTCCATCTTGTATTTCGTCGGCTGTGCGATGATTTTGAAAGGCGATTTGAGCTACGGCGATGTCGTCGCCTTCTGCTCTTACGGCACTCAACTGCTCTGGCCGGCAGTGCGGTTTTCCCGTCTGGCCAATCAATTGCAGCAAGTATCCATTGCCACCGAGCGACTCTTCGAGATTTTTGATGAGGTGCCGGAGATTCAGAATGCTGCTGAGGTTATCGACTGCCCCAATCTGACTGGCCGGGTCGAATTCCGCGAGGTAAAATTCCACTACGACCCCGGCAAGGAAATTCTGCACGGTTTTTCCCTGCAGGTTAATCCTGGTGACACTATCGCCTTTATTGGCCCCACTGGTTGCGGCAAAAGCACCATCTTAAACCTTATTATCCGCTACTATGACATCACGGGCGGTGAGTTGCTCTTGGATGGTGTCGATATCAAGAAGCTTGATTTGCGCCAGCTGCGCCGACAGTTCGGCATTGTGCTACAAGAATCGCATCTGTTCTCCACTAGCATCCGTGAGAATATCCGCTATAGTCGGCCGATGGCCTCGGATGCCGAGGTAGAGGAGGCGGCCAAGGCAGCTGAAATCCACGATTTCATCAGTACTCTGCCCGATGGCTACGAGACAGCAGTGGGTGATTTCGGAGTCGAGTTATCAGTCGGGCAAAAACAACGCATCAATATCGCCCGGGCCATCTGCGCCAATCCCGCCATCCTGATTATGGATGAAGCCACCAGCTCCTTGGACAGCGATTCCGAACAAGCCATCCAACGGGCGATGGAGAAAGTCCTGCGCGGCCGCACCAGCTTCGTGGTCGCCCACCGTTTGAGCACCATCAAGAATGCCAGCCAGATCATCCTCCTTGACCAAGGTTATATCCAGGAGCAAGGCACCCACGAAGAGCTGATGGCGGTCCCTAATGGCCGTTACCACGAACTCTACACCAAGCATATGGGCAAAGGCGTGCTTGAGGAATAGTGCCGGTGGCGGGTGGCGATACGCCTCCCTGACCGTAAGATTTTCATTTTTCTGCTATTATGTTTAAAAAGACCGACCATTTTCGCGGCTACCCCTACCGTCCGCCGTTGCAGCGTCCTCACGGCTACACGACTGACTGGCCGTTGTATCTGCGTTTTATTCGGCAATATGTCTGGCCCTGCCGTTGGCCTCTGCTTGCCTGTATGATTCTGGTCGCAATAAATTCCAACTACGTCTATGTGATTTCCTATATGTCACGGATTGTAGTTGACAATATCCTGGTCATCGGTGAAAAGAGAAGCGACACTACGCCAGTGGTTCAGCAAAGCATAACTGCGCCGGATCGGAATCGTCAATCTGGGCCTTCGCGGCCGACTATCGGTATGGGTCGCAAGATTGATCTGGGCTATGTCGTGTCCCACCGCCCGCCAGAAGCTGCCAGCCGGCTGCTGTGGCTGGCCATCACTTATCTGCTGACCCAGGCATTTTTCAACATCTTAGGTCGCCTGGCGGCCCGTCGGCACATCGTGGTCTCACAAGATATTATGGGCCAAATGCGCGAGGATATGCACCGCAAGGTCTTAGAATTGTCGATGTCATATCATCAGTCGATGAGTCCGGGCCGTTTGCTGTCTCGGATCCTTTCTGATGTGCAAGCCGCCAACGTGGAAATGCTGGCATTATTTATCAGCGGCATCCACTGTGTGACGATGATGCTGGTCGGCGTTGCCATCCTGGTGACGGTCGAATGGCGATTAGCCGCCTTCGTGGGCATCATTCTGCCCATCTATGGTTGGATGTTCAAGGCCAAACGCTCGGAAATTCGCTTCTTGAATCAGGAATTACGCCACACCAACGCCTGTCTTTACGGCCTAGTCTCTCAGAAACTTGATGCCATCAAGGCCATCCAGTCGTATTCCCGAGAGCCGGGTGAGGAGCTGGCCTTCCACCGTCTGGCGTCGTGTTTCTTCCGCGATGCCTTGAAAACCCAGTTCATCAGCACCTCCTTGCAGAGCAAAGCCGGGCTGCTAAGTCATTTTTGCAGTAGTGCGATTTTCTTATATGGCGGCAAGATGGTCCTAGATGGCGATATGACGCTGGGGCGGATGATCTTCGTGCACTCCACCACCATCACGCTATTTCAGCCGGTATTGGAATTCACTCAATTGACCTTCGTTCTACAGCGGCTGCGCATTTCGCTGCTGCGCATCGCCGGGGTGCTCGACAGGGAGCCGGAAATTGCCGACGACCCGAATTCCCTGGTTTTCCCGCGTCCGATCCGCCAAGGCATCGAAGTACGCAATCTCGAATTCAGTTATCCCAGCACGAAGCTCAAGCGTGAGGCAGATGACGACGACGATACTCCACTGATAGCGCCGGAGCCAGTATTAAAAGATATCTCTTTCAGCGTCCCAGCCGGGACCTGGCTGTGCATAATGGGTGCCAGCGGCAGCGGCAAGACGACTCTGCTGCATAATCTCTCGCGGCTATATGAGCCCAACCGAGGGGAGATTTTGGTCGATGGCATTAACTTAAGCAAGTTCAACCTGCAGTCTTTGCGACATAGCATCGGCGTTGTGCCCCAGGAGGCGCAGATTTTCAGTGGTACAATGAAGGAAAATATCAGCTATGGTTTTCCGGCGGCTAGCAACTCGCAGATTATAGCAGCAGCGAAGGCCGCCCAGATGCACGACTTTATTCTCGAGATGAAGACCCAATACGAGACCGTCTTGGGGCAGAAAGGCACCAGCCTATCCGGTGGCCAGCGCCAGCGTCTCTCTCTAGCGCGGGCCTTGCTGACCAACCCCGAGTTGTTGATTCTCGATGACTGCACCTCGGCCCTGGATGCCAATACCGAACAGAAAATCCAGGAGACATTAGCAGAAATTCTGCTTGGCAAGACAGCCATTATGGTCTCGCAGCGAGTCTCTATGGCTATGCGCTGCCACAAAATAGTGGTGCTTGAAGATGGCCTAGTGAAGGAATTCGGCACCCACCGTGAGCTGATAGCCCTGCAGGGATTCTATGCTAAACTGCATAGCCAACAGACAGAATAAAGCGCAACCTTGCTAATTCCTCCCTCCCCCTCCCTCCTTCCCCTGCCCGGCCTCCGTGCCGG
>CAZUCG010000268.1:0-4727 GCA_964619145.1 uncultured Lentisphaeraceae bacterium
CTGTGGATTTGCTGGTTCTCTAACTCTTTTCGGCAAAAATAATATTTTTTCAAAGGCTGTGGATTTGCTTGTGGCGCCCTCCGGGCGCTGGTTTTGGGGTGAGTTCTTCACCCCCAGTTCCCTCGCCCTTCGGGCTTCGGTCACTGGGGGTTATGAAAGTCCGGCCCGCCGGGCCGTTTAAGATGCGGATTATTCTATGTAATCTGCTTTAGCTGAGATATTTGCCAAGAAAACTGTCAATGACAACTCAAGTTGGCGCCAAATTTGTCATTCAGGAGTGCCAGCAGAACCTGCTGATTATTTTGGGGCTTAAGTAGGATTTCAGAGAGAAGAATCTGCTTCTTTATGTTCTTCAAAGTGGGGCCCGGCGCTTGTCAGAATTGGCGCCGATTTTGATTATCATCCACAAAAAACCCTGCCCGAAGGCGCGGAGCCTGGGGCGGGGATAGCTTTTTAGCGGGCGACACATTTTTGGACATACGGGGCGGCTATGCGCACGGCGTCTGCTAATGCCGAGGGTCGGGTACGTGGCAGGGTGCGATAGCGTTCGTCGGGTAAATTATCGTGCGGCAGAAAAGGCTGGAAGACGAATAATTTCGCTCCTGAGGCCAATTTAGCGCAGGCACGAATCTCCTGTTCGTCGTGAAAATCCTCGATCAGAGTCAGGCGGAATTCATAGTCGTGGGCGTGTTTTTTGACAATTTCGATCGAACGGGCGATATTTTCGACTTGCTGGAAGCCGACGAATTCCGGGTATTTCTCCAGGCTGCATTTAATATCGAGGGCGACATAATCTGCCCAGGGCAGCACTTCCTGCAGCACTTCGGGTCGTGAGCCATTGCTGTCCAGCTTGACTAGGAAGCCTCGCTCGTGGAAGAACTGCATAGTCGGTCCGAGTTGCGGCTGCAGGGTCGGTTCGCCGCCCGTGATGGTCACCGCCTCAATCCAGTTCTGGCGGAATTCCTGGCTGAATTCCGTCAGTTTGCTCCAAGAATAAGCTGTGTTATTACTGCCCAGCAGGTCTGGGTTATGGCAGTACCCGCAACGGAAATTGCAGCCGTGGGTAAAGAACAAGGCCGCCATTTTCCCTGGGTAGTCAACCATAGTCGGCTGGGTCCGTCGGGCATAGACGGCTGAATATTCTGTTTTTTGAAACGAATTATTCACTGCACTGTTGAGCTTGTAATAGGATCGACTCGATCATCTCAGGGCTGATAATGCCACCGCCTTTGCCATCGTAGTCAGTCTGCAGGCCGAGGTATTGATAGAGCTTGGATTTGCCGCAGAGTGGGTCTGCATTATCTGGGGCTGGATTTAGCAACAGTTTGGTGCTGCCGTCAGAGTTTAGCCGGGAAATCAGCATCGCGGGGATGCGGCTGGGATTCAGGCATTGGGCGAGGCAAAAATGCACCAAGCCATCTTCGCTTAAGACATCGCAGTAGCGTTTTTCGAACGGGGCGAAGCGCTCTTCAGTCAGTAATTTATCCAAGCGGCGGTTGAGCATTGAGCACTTAGCGCAACCCTCTTTGCCAAAGACATCCACAATCCAAGTCTTCTGCTGTTCAGGCATAATTATGATCCTTATAGTAAGCGCGGCCGGCCAGCTGGGCTGCGGCCGCGACAAATAATTTCTTCTGTTATCGGAAGTGAGGCCGCGTCACTCTCCGCCGCCGGCGGCGGTCTCCAGTTGTTCTGGGCCATCGGCCGTCTCGATGGCATACCGACCGCGTTGGCGGTTCACTAACTCGCCAAAGCGCTTCGACTTGTTCCAGTTTTGGATTTTACTGAAGTAGCCGACTACGCGGGTCTCGCCGACGACATCGGTTGAGCCGCATTGCAGGCACTTTTCCTGCAGGCCGCGAGATTGTTGATTGCAGTTGTTGCAGTAGGTGAATTCTGGCGAGATGGTGACCTGGGCCGATTGAGTGCGGCGCAAAATTTTCTCCATCAGTGTCGCGATTGCTTGCGGTGAAGGCTTCTCCTCGCCCACGAAAGCGTGAGTGATGGCGCCTGATTCGATGATGCTGTGGAACATCGCTTGTTTTTCGATCCGCTCCACCAGGCTGACTGGTGCTTCGGCGGCCAGATGTATGGAGTTGGTGTAATAGGCGACTTCTTCGCTATCGCCCTTGTAGCATTCGAGCGCTTCCTTGCGGTAATAGACCAAGTCGGTCTTGGCCAAGCGGCGGGCGGCGCTCTCGGCTGGCGATTCTTCCAGGGTGAATTTCAGGCCGTATTCCTCGGCGTATTTTTTAGCCTGCAGGTACATGTGGGCGGTGATGCGAAGAGCCATCGAGAAGGCCTCCTGGTCTTCGTGGATTTCTTTGCCGAGCAGGAATTTTACGGCATCGTTGATGCCGATCAGCCCCAGGATGTAAGTCGCTTTGTCCAATTCCACATACGGTCGGCCATCGCAGGCCGTCTTGCCAATTTGCCACAGCGGCCGGCCGGGACTCGACATCATCACTTCGATCATCTTCTTCTTCTGCAAGTGGGCATCGATGGCGATTCGCATCGTTTTGTCAATTTCCTCCAGCAGCCCTGCGAGGTTATGCTTACCAGCACGGGCGGCGCGGTAGGCGGCTTGGGGGGTATTGATGGTCACGTTCTGGAAGCCGCAGAAGCGCATCGATTCCGGGTGCTTGAGCATCCGGTTGTCGTCAATGGTGGTGCGCAGTCGGCAGCAAGCTGAGAGGGTGACCTCATCGCGGTCGAAGATGAAGTAGGTCGAGCCATTGCGGCTGGACAGCTCGCAGGCCTCCAGGTAGATTGCGTACTGGGCCGGGTCTTGGAAGGTCTCTTCGCTGACGTGAAAATCGCATTTAGGGAATTCGAAGATCATACCATTGCGGTCGCCTTCGCCCCAGACTTTCAGCAGCGCTGAGGTGAAGCGCTGGGCTTCAGACACGTAGTCGCCATAGACCACGATCTGATCGCCGCGCTGGGCGAGGTCGGCTGCAACTGTCTCGTCATAATGAAAACCTTGTTTTTTATTGAACAACTCGCGTAGCACGAGCCGTTTCTGGCCATCTTTATCGTCGCTGAAGAGGTCCATCAGGCGGTTACCGTTGTCATCAGTATCTTCCCGCAGTACTTCGGTTAAATCGTGCAATTTGCCGGTGGCGTCGCGCAGCATATAATGCCCGCCGGGGCCGATTGCTGGGACGGGTTGCAGGTATTTCGGCACGCCAGTGTGGATATTGAAATCCAGGAACAGCGTCTGCCCACCGCGCGAGAAGGCGTTTTGCGAGCCATTGAAGATCAGCTCCTGGGCGACTTGTTTGATCTCCCGGTCGCTCATTCCAACGAGGTAGGGGGCATAGAAGATATTGATGTAGGCGATGCCGAGCGCGCCGGCGTAATTCGCCTGCATTGAGGCCAGGAAGGTGTTCAAGTGACCGGTGAGGACTGAGGCGCTGCGGGCTGGACTGGATTCGGTGTTCAGGTTGGTCAAGCCGCGCAGGCCGTATTTCTTGATGTACTCAATGGAATGCGAGGAGCAGTAAACGCGGTGCGGGTAGCCCAGGTCGTGCAGATGGATGGCGCCAGTATCGTGCGCGGCCTTGACCTCAGGGCTGAAAATCGTCTCCAGCCCCCATTGTTTCAGGACATATTCAGCGATGCTGAGGTTGACCGCCTCGGGGTTGTTGCTGACGATGTTGCTGTTCTCCGTCGGCTTGCTGTACATCAACCCTTCGATGAATTCGCGCGGCAGGCTGTACAGCGACAAATCCTCGAGCTGGTTCTTGAAGCCGCGGCTGATCAGCACGTTGTTAACCATCGCTCGCAGCAGAGTCGTGTCAACAGTTTTCATATTGCTGGCGATGATCTGATTCTCAACTTCCTTGGCGACGCTCGAGGCTACTTCCTCAGAAAGCCGCAGCTTATCCAGCAATTTGTTCACAATGCGCGAGCGGTCCCAGTGGTGGACATTGCCCTGGCTGGCGGAATGCACCAACAGCAGGCTCTGGTCGGTAATGTCATTGTTGGCGTCGTTGGCGTGGCGAACCTGGATGGCCTGACGCGCGCGCTCACGAATTTTCCGGTAGCGCTTATAAACCGCGACGGTGGCCGACAGCTTATTCTCTGCCAGGATGATTTCGACCAGATCCTGGACGTCTTCGATAGCGGGGATGCGCTCGCCTTTTTCGTCAGGCTGGATGTAATATTCGCACAGCGGGTTGTCTAATTGCTGCACGACATCCTGGGCGATGTGTTCGGCCATCTTCTCGTCGAAGGTGCCGCCCTCGGCCCGGGCCGCTGCTTGGCCGGCTTGCAGAACGGCGTTGGCAATCTTGGCGGCTTGAAATGGCACCAGCAGGCCATCTCGCTTGCGGAAAAATTTGAATGCTTGATACTCGGTAGTACCCATAGTTTTCTCCCTTTTTTAGGCGTGAAAAATTTTGTTTATAAGGTGAAATCGACTCGGCTAAGGCCAAGTTTCCTAGCTTGCTAAAAGAATTTATTAAGTAATTACTACACTATATATGTACAATATAGCAATGTCAACACTGCCGGTAGCGTTTTTTGCCTTTTTTTGCTTTTTTTATTTTTAGCCTCGATTCGCGTTTGTCAAGCGCTAGCAGCGGAAATAATTTCGCTACCGGCAATATGCGTATGGCTAACAACAGTTAACCTAAAAATAGTTGTTTTTCGAATTATAAAATGATTGTCAGTGGCAGCAAAAGAGGTGGAGGCTGGTGGTGGTGGTGTCCTTTTGTTCCCAG
>CAZUCG010000269.1:0-4725 GCA_964619145.1 uncultured Lentisphaeraceae bacterium
ATCCGTTTTCAATCCCAGATATATTTTAAGTTAGCGCCAATAGGCGAGGACGCCGGCGTTACATCCGGGCAAGGACGACGGCGTCACAACTTGCTGCTCAGCTACACCTCTTTGACCACTTGAAAAGACAATTTACTGATTCGATGATGCTGGACCTCCAAGACCACAATCTTATAGTTATGGAAGCGAAAACTTTCGCCAACTTTCGGGATTCGTCCCGCCAATTTCAAGACTAATCCAGCAGTAGTCTCATAGCCTTGGTTAACAATGCTGAAGCCCAGACATTTTTCCAAATCCCGGATATCGAGTCGTCCGTCGCACTCAAAGCTGCTATTGCTGATTCGTTTTAGCAGCAGCGATTCCTGCTCTTTCTCGCCTTGGATATTGCCGACAATTTGCTCGGCTAAATCCTCCACGGTCACCAGTCCAATCATCCCGCCATACTCATCGACCACCACCGCCATCGGGATGTTCTGATAGCGCAATTCGTACAACAATTCATTGATGGTCTTGGATTCCGGAACATACGAGATACTCCGGTCAATAAACGGCGTGATGCGACTCTGCAAGAGCTCTTCCTCGCTCAAGCCCAAGGCCTGCCGGCTGGCCACAATTTGCCTCAAGCTCACCACTCCCACGATTTCATTGATTCGTCCGTCGTAGACCGGGAAGCGCGAATAGCCTGTCGCAGCCGTCAAAGCTTGCACATCAGCGACTCGAGCTTGGTGTGGCAATGAACGGATCTCAACCAGTGGAATCATCACTGTCTCAACCGGTTTTTCGTCGAGTTCCAAGACCATTTGCAACATTGCACCGGCTTCTTTGGGGACCATCCCCTGCTCAGCCGCCATTTTGGCCATAACCTTCAAATCTTCCCGCGTAACTTGACTCACTGAGCGATTCAGGCTCTCAATGCCAAAATGGCTAGTCACCCGTCGGGAAACGGCAGTGAGCGTATTGATGAATGGCGCAAGCAGCCGGCTGAGCAACAGCATCGGCTTAGCCATCAGCAGGGAGAACTCATCAGCGCGGTTGCGCACAAAGACTTTGGGCAGAATCTCCCCAAAGATCAGTACTACTGGTGTGACCAGCACTGTGGTCACAACCTCATTCCAAGCCGTAAAACCATCCCAGCACGAGACCGCCCCCCGGAACCAAGCGCATTCCACAATGTAATGCGCAACCAATATTTGAGCAATCGTCACCAGACTGACATTGATCAGATTATTGCCCACCAACACGGTGCCCAAAAACTTCTCGCTATCAGACAGGAAATGGCAAAAAATCTTCGCTCGCTCATCGCCATTTTCCGCTTTATCGTTCAGCGACAATTTACTGGCCGAGGTAAACGCCATCTCGCTGCCACTGAAGAAAGCACTGCCACAAAGCAGCAGCAGCAGTAAAAAGAGATAGATGAACAGGCTAATCATCTGTATCCAGCTCCTCCTCCGGCCTAAGCGGGAGTGGCCGGATTACTACCGCCCCGACCCGATTGCCAGCCATACTGTCAACTTCCAGCGTGTAACCGCCGGCAGTGATTTTATCTCCTTTGCTAGGTATCCGGCCAAGCTCCTCCATTATTAAGCCACCGAGGCTATCGGCTGCAGCAGGAAATTCCGTTTTCAGTTCTTCGCCCATAACGCGTAAGCGGGCGCGGCCATCGGCCAGCCAGCCATCGTTGCTGGCTAAATTCCGCAATTCGTTGTAGTTACCTCCACTGGCGGCATAGCGCCCGATAACTTCTTCCAAAATAGCACTGATAGTCACAATCCCGAGCGTCCCCCCGTATTCACCCACCACAATGGTGAAATGAATGGCCTGCTTGCGCATATCGGCCAAAAGACGGTCAATCTTGGCACTGGGCGGGACAAAAGAGATCGGGTACACTGGCAAACGCTCAGCAGTATTACTCTCCAACAGGGCACGAAAATCAGCCAACGGTCGGTCTTGGGAAGTGCTATTGAGCCAATAGGGGAAATCAGTAAAAGCGATCACCCCCCAGACATCGTCATAATCCTCGTGGTAAACGGGCAAAAAACTGTGCTGACTAGTGCGGATCTGCTGAAAGGCCTGATGCAAGGACAAGCCATCTTCGACACCGATGATTTCCGTCCTAGGGATCATAATGTCACTGGCCGTGATATTCCCAAAGCGCATAATGCGCTCTAGTAACTCGCGCTCGTGCCCGCTGGTTGCGCCGCCAGCCTCTCCTGCGGCGATACTTGCAGCGACTTCATCTTGAGTCAGCATCCCCCAAGCGTCTCTCTCGCCATCGAGACGCAACACCCACTGCAGAGCAGTGGTAACAATCCTCAAGAACCACAATACTGGGGTCAGCAGCTTGCCAAAATAGAGCAGCGGCATTGCGGAAAACCGGGTGCAATGCAAATTATTACGGTAGGCGATGGTCTTTGGTGACAACTCGCCAAAGACAATCAGAATGGGTGTTAACAGGCCGACATTCAGGAAAATGCCCACCACTTCTTGAGTTTTTTGCCAGCCTTGCTCGCTCAGCTTCAGCCCGCCGGCTTTCAATGCCGGCAGCAACACTACTTCGTACAACCCCGGCGCATCTGCATTTCCCAGCATAATCCGGGCCAACAGCGTCGCGCACAAGGCAGTCAGCAAGACATTAACCAGCATATTACCCACCAGCACGATTGCCAGCAAGCGCTGCGGTAATTTCAGCAGAGTGAAAGCCGCTCTCTCACCCACAGTACCGTTTGCCATACGCTTGATTTGCGCCCGGCTGAGAGACATAATCGCAGTCTCCGAGCCAGAAAAGAAGGCCGACAGTGCCAGCATTATGACAATGGCCGTACTTATCGGCAAGTAATTGGCTAATATCTCCATTGCTGATTTGTTCTGCGGGGGAGCGCAATACCCGTAGTGCGCACCAGGCTATTGCCACACCTAATCCTGGACATTCCACTTTGACTGTTGTTGGAAAAAATCTGCCATAATCTGCAAGCCGTTCGCGGCGAAGATTTCGGCCGCGTGTTTACTGATAATTCCATCACTGTCGAAACCGGGTTGCAGATACTGCAAGGTCAGGATCATCGCCTCCAGAGCGCCAGATGCGTCCCCTTGGCGGAAACGCACCCACGCCAAGCTATCTAGGAAGGCGACATTTTTTGGTTCGGCCTGCACTGCCTTGTCAATCAATTCGGCGGCGAAGGACAATTCTCGCTGGTAGTCGGCCAAGGTGTAGCCTAAGCCGTTGCAGACATTAGGGCTTTCGGGGTTCAACTGGTAAGCTTTGCGAAACAATTCCAATGACAAATCAATCTTGCCCATTGACTCCGCCACAGTGGCGTAGCTGGTGTAAAAAGAATCATCCAATTCGACAGACTGCTGACCGGCGATGGCTGTTTTCTCCGCTTGGGCATAACTCTGCAGGGCCTTCTCTGGCTCGTGCATTGCACGCCACAAGGCTGCTTGCAAGAGATAGCCCCGGAACGGCAGTTCACGCACCGGTGTGAGGATAGCCAAGCCCATCTTCGGCTTGTCTTCCACTAGGTACAGCCAAGCCAATTGCAGACGATAGCGCAAGATTGGCAAATTGCGAAAATGCAACCCCTCATAGATTTCCCGCGCTCGAGCGTAGTCTTGTAATTCCTGATACGCTAGTGCGAGACGCTCGAGCAAGTCATTTGGCAATTCCGGCAAGGCGCGCAATTGCTCGGCCAACAACTGCAATTCTGAGCTCTTTTGCAGCTTCTGCAAGACCAGCAGTTTTTGCTCGTACCAGAACTGTGTATCCTGAAATTCCTCCGCCCAGTTATCCAAGAGATGATTCAACTCTTCCCAGAGTGCCAATTTATGCAATGACGGGAGGAGCGAGGTAAATATCTCCCCTTGGGTACGGCAAGCGGGATCAGCCAAAACCTTCTGTACTATGGACAAGGACTGTTTCTTGGCAGACGCGAGATGCCTCGCCTGCTCTTCGGACGGTAATTTTTCCACCTGCCGAGCAGCGGCCCGCAAAATGAATTCAGCTCGGTACAACTGCAGGCGCAAGTTCTTGCGCATATTCTTCCGGCGGAGGACTTGCTGCAGTAATTTCTCGGCTTCGGCAGGAGCAGCATCCGCTTGCATAATTTCAAGCAAGGCAATGGTAGCAGAAACATCCTGCCAGGAAGTCCGGTCTTGGAACGCACGCAGATGAGCCACACCCGCTTCCTTCTGACCTGAGTCGCGCAAAGCTTCAGAATACGCCAGATTTATGAATGCATTGTCTGGCTGCACCTTCGCAACTTTACCCAAATCAGAGGCCAGGCCGGCTATATCCTTGCGCGAACCGCGGATATACACCAGCAGCCGAAACGGCGTCTTGGCTTCCGGCAAAGCCATCAGGCAACGCACTAAATGCGCTGCGATGCTCTCGAAATCCGGGCTGCGCGAATCAAGCAAATATTTTGCTCGAGCATAGCTAGCCCAGCCCTCGGCCACTGTTTGCTCAGCCGCAGTCAGGCCTTGACAACGATAAACAGCACCGTCATCCTCAAGCACTTGAGCGGCGAGAACGGCAGCAAACAGCATAAACAGCCAAAAAACTATCCTGGATGGCAAATATCTCATAACAATACGAAAAGTGGCAGACGCGACCTCATAAATCAGAAAACGGGGCTGGGAGAAAATTCCCAACCCCGTCTGCAGGCCGTTATTTGTTCTTATGGCGCTGAGCCTTAAGCTGCTTTCTCCGTTTATGCTTCGCTATCTTCT
>CAZUCG010000270.1:0-4707 GCA_964619145.1 uncultured Lentisphaeraceae bacterium
CCTCCAGGGGCGAAACAGCCAGCACTGTCGCAGCCGGACGCTACTCAGGGCAAATAGTCCTGCTAGGTAGCTTGGGCTGACTCACTTATTGGCGCAGGGCATTCCAGCGACTGACTACGCTGACTCGCTCGCCCAAGGCGGCGATAACATCCGGCAAATCAAAATATTGCAAGATGCCTTTTAGGTGCGAGGCAGCCGGCCAGCGAGCCAGCGGCTCATCCAGCCATTGTTGATAAGAAGTTGGAGCATCGATTAGGCTGACTTTGGCAATGCGCTCGTCCAACACGGCGCTGAATGCCGCTAAGATGGCGCCTTGTCCACGGCCGTGCAGTGTCAAGGTGCTGGCACCTTCTGCAACCAGGAGGTCGATGACGCGCAGGATATCATACACTCGCCGGCCTAGGTAGCTTTCCGCAAACATCGTGCCATAGCCATAGAACATATAGTCCATACCGTAAACTGCCAGGAAAGCCGCCTCGTCGTTAATTTCCCGGTCTTCTGGTCGGGACTCACCCATCCCGCGCGGGTCCAGGACATACACTTCTTGCTCATTTAGCAGCGTCTGCAAGTAGCTGTTGTTGGCGATATCCCAATCACTGGCGATATCCGGCAGGTATAGACACGTTTCCGGCTGGACATCTAAAGTGTTGACTAGTGCCCCCGGGACATTTTTGTGGAGGATGGCCCGGATGCCAGGTTCTTCTGTTTCGACTGCATAGCGTGCGAAGGGTGTTTCTTTGCCTGCGACGTTATAAATTCGCGCTCTGGGGATGCGGAAATGCGGCACACCGTCCCGTTTCGGCATTTGCAGCAACTCGGTCAGTTTTGCCTGCAAGGCAGCCAGGGGTAGTTTAGGTCGTTTGGCCGCTAGTTCTCGCGAGCGTTCCTGAATAAGTGCATTGATGCTGCAGGAGCCCGAGGAGATGACGTTGCCGTCAGGGCAGGCGTACAATTCTTGTTCGGGTACTGGCTTGACTTCTACCTTCTCGGCAGTTTTGCCGGCCTGGCGGCAAAAGAATTCGACCATTGCCTCCTGGTTATGAATGGAATAACCGTGGGTGGTCGGACCCAGGAAAACAGCGACATTCTTGCCCGCACCGAGAATTTCATAGAAGCGCCGCAGTTCTGCCGCGGCCTCCATAAAGCCGCGTCGTTCAAAGAAGTCGTATTTCTGGCCGAGCATTATGGCTGGTTGTGGCGCCCGCACTATCATCAGGTCAATCAACTCCAAGCCCGCTGCCAGAATCTGGGGCGGATATTGTTCGGCATCACGGGGCAGCTCATTTTCCAGGTCAGCGAGGCAGGTAGTGAGGTGGCAGCTGGGAGCACCCATCGTCAAACGGTAATCACAAGACCACAACCACTCGCTTAGCGTGCCACCGCCGGAGTTGCCAGTCACACCGACATAGCGTTCGTCGACTTCTGGGCGGGAAAGCAGTACGCTGAGGGCTGTTCGGCCGTCCCAGACGCGCCAGGCGGCGAAGCAGTCCCCAAATAGCTCTAGCTGTCGGCCCATAAAATTATGCGCCTCACAGAGTCCAGGCATATTGTAGCCGCCCTGTGCTGTCAGGCCGTTATATTGGTTACGTTCTCCTTGTTGGATGGGGTCATATACCAGCACGACAAAACCGTTCTTGGCCAGTCGGATTGCATAAGACTGATATGTGTCGCAGCCTTTTCCTTCCTGCGAATGTCCGCAGGTCCCTAAAACCGCCGGCGCCTTCTTGCCTTGTAAGTCGGTTGGGATGTACAATGCAGCCGTGACCCAGAAGTTCGGGCGGCTATTGAAAATCAACTTCTCAACCTTATAGCCGTCGTATTCTTGGCTGCCGGTGGTACGAGTGTCCAAACAATCGAGTGGTTGCCAGGGGCCGAAGGCCAAGGCCACTGCCTGGCGGATTTTGCCCTGGTACAACTGAGCTTCCTCACGGGTTTGAATGGCACTTAATTCCGCCGTGCGGCGCTGTCGCATTGAACGCATTTTAGCGACGTAGTAATCTAGGACCATATGCTGATAGCCGTTGGACATTCTCGGTTTCTCCCTAAAAGTTGTTTTGCGAATGATACAAATCTGGCATAGTCAAAAAGTCATAAATGCTCAATACGGTTCTAAGATATACAGCGTGTCAGCGCTGCTATTTAGCGCCATTACTAGAACAACGCTGGTATAGGTTGGCGATAGTATCGGTATTTGTCGGGATAGTAAATGCTGTCACGCCCGTGAACAGGGAAGCAGGCCAGGCCACTCAGGGCGGAGCTGCTGATGTGCCCGAGTTGCTTGTCGCAAGGGATGTATACGGCGCGTGTCTCGGGACGCATTTCTTGCATAAAACAGAGTTGGTTCATCTCGTAATCCAAGTCGTAGCCGTTACGCAAACCACGGACCAGGATGATATCGGCAAATGCCGATTCCTGTTCAATCAAATCTACCATCAAGGTATCAAAGTAAACCACCTCGTGAAATGGCAATGACTTCTCTATTTGCTGGTCCCAGCCGATGTTTTTTTGGGGGTTGATACCGACTGCTACAATGACCTTATCGAACATCTGTTCAGCCTTTTCCAAAATCGACTGGTGGCCGATATGGAATGGTTTGAAGGTTCCGGCATAGATGCCCACCCGGTGCCGACGCCGGGCCAAGTACTCAATCAAGAATTGCATCGTCTGTCGGCATTGTGGGAAGCGCTTGCTAAAACGGTTAAAAAAGGCGCTACGACCACGGCGGTACTCGACCATATTCAAATTTTGGAATTCCCGGAATATCTGGAATTCATAGGCCAGCAGGTCAACCATATCGCCGTGGATAATGACTTGGCAGTCATAGTCGTGGAAACGGGCAGCCAATTCGCTGATATTTTCCTGGTATTTGGTGGCCAGGATAGCCTGACTGATGGCAGCGCGCGCTTCGTCTGGCAAAGGAACGCAATAATTGTCGAGAATATACTCAAAAACCTCAACAGATAAATCCTCGCTGTCATTGCCTTGCGGATACCAGACGACGTCATGGAACAAGGCAGTCAGCAGTAAACGCGCCTGCATTTCTTTGTCCGGAGTATCAGTAGCGCAGACATTTTCGCAGATCGAGAGCAGGTGTTCCAAGGTATGGAAAAAACGATGCGGTTGTTGGTAGGCTTGTATTACCTTGTCAACCCACGCTGACGAGAAGTCGAGGCGGTAAAAATTGTTGGCGGACAGCAATTCCAGCAGCCGCGTTTTCAGCCCAGCTGGCTGTTTTTTGTTGTTGTTATTGCCAACGAAACCGGGTAATTCCAGCGCTGCTGGTGTTGCTGAGGCAGTCATACTTTTAATCCTAAAAAAAGCCAATAAGAACTTTGCTCTATAATATAACCGGAAAATCTTTTTTTACTTGTAAAATCACCCAAGAGGGATTATTTTTATTCAGAAACACGATTTCTATTTCTTCTATACTATGAGCAAAGAGCGGCCTCTCGCTAGCGTTATTTTTTCTAAAACCTGGCCGATTAGTTGTTCTTTTGGGGCTGCAAATATTAGTTCTAACAGAGTAATTGACTAAGGTTATGATCCCTGCAAGGGACTGTCAAAAAAAGGATAATGGCTATGCGTAGAATGTTTTGCTTGGGCGGATTATTGGTATTTTCTCTGTGGGCTCAGGATTTGTATCTGCCCGGGATGTTGTCTAGGGATATCGTGCTGGGCGAGGTGCTGCCGGCCCAAGATTGGTCGCCCGCGGTGCTGGCCGGAGGTTTTACTACCTTGCGTGGCGAATGGGCGGCAAATAGTACCCAGGTGCGAATCGCTTATGACAGTGTGGCGCTCTACCTGCAAATCAATGGCCGAGTTGCGCCTGGACAAGTATTGCGGGACAAGTGCTCAGCCAATGACAATATGGGCGTCTTTGCTGATGATTCGGTGGAGATACTGCTGGCGCCAGCCAGAGTGTTTGCCGAGGGGAAATTACTGCCCAACGAGCAAGGTGAGTATTTTCATTTATGCATTAATTTGCGCGGCTTCTATTATTCTGCTTGCCGCAAGGACCTCAGCTGGCAGCCCGAAGCAATTCAGCTGCAAAGCCGGGTTCGCCAGGATCACTGGCTTCAGGAAGTCAAAATTTCCTATTCTGATTTACGCACTATTTGTCCGTCTCCTGGCGAGGTCTGGCGGGTGAATATCGCCCGCAATGATCAAGGTCCAACACCTGCGACCTCCAGTTGGAGCGGCAGCGACAGCTTCCACGACTTGACCAAAATGGGGCAGCTGCATTTTGGGGTCAAAGAGCCTCTTCCTCAGGCAGTCATTATGCACTTGCAGACCTTGCCGGCCTATTTTCGCGGGACTTTCCATCTGCCGGCTGGCATTCCGACTGATGCACTGGTCCAAGTGCTGTTGAACCGCGATACACTTTTAAGCAGCAAAGCCATCGATCCCTTAATGCCGGAAGTAGTTACCTTTCGCGAAGTGATCCAGCGTGAATTTCTGCCTCTCAAAGAATATGGCACTATCGGCTGTAAGGTATTTTCGCCGTCCACTAAACAAATATACTTGGAAAAACACGCCCGCTGCCAAGGTAATTTTCAGAATGCTGTTACTCTGGACAAATATTATTATGTCCCGGCAGACAGGCATATCAACTTCACGCTCCGGGGAGAGGAGGTCTTCGGGCATAGAAAACCCGCGGCCGTGCGGGTCAGCATCCACAGCGACTGCCGGGCCGAATCTCCAGCACTG
>CAZUCG010000271.1:0-4685 GCA_964619145.1 uncultured Lentisphaeraceae bacterium
TGGCAGAGCGTACCAGAGAGCGGCAGAAATTGCTCGAAAGAAGACATCGCTAACCAAAAAAAGTAAAAAAAGCGTAGGTAAAGGTAGTTAATATAATTCCATATTAGCAAAACTGTTTTGCTTTTCCGTACTTTTGCCATAGATTAATGCTTTTGCCGCAGTACTTTTGTCTTTTTATTAATTATGCGAAAGAATTTCTTAGTTATTTTGTTTTTCCCGCTGGCTTTATTGTTCGCGCAGCAGAATGCGCTACTCATCGCCTTGCCTTTTGCCGTCGAGGAGCGAATTCCGCGCCGGGCAGTTGCAGTTTTGCAGCTCAGCGACAAGGCCGGGCTGGAATTGTTAACAGTGGAAATTCGGCGTGGCGCACTGGAGCTCTTTGGGCCAGCTCGCTCGTCATTATTATTATGCCCAATCGAGATAGGCAACGGCGCGCATCAGTTGCTGGTTCGCGTTGTAGCCGACAAGACCGAGCTGGTTCTCGATGGCGAATTGTTGGGGCGAGCCCCCCCAGTGTCTTTGCCAGCGAGGCCGCGGGTGATCTTTCGCCCGGCGAGCCGGATTTTGCCTCGACAACGGCCCCGACTACAAAAACTCGCAGCAATCAATTTCCGTGATGATTTTGCTCGTGAAGGCGTTTCGGATACCCAATGGGAGGTATTAAGCGGGACTTTCGCTCTGAATATGAATCGCAATCCTGGCAGCAGCCAGGGAGCATTTCAACTCTGGGGCACCTGCCCGAATGGCGCAGCCGTCGCGGTGGCTGAACGGTCCTATTGGTTCTGGCAGGATTATCGCTATGGAGCATCGCTGTTGCCTGATAGCCATACGACTGCCTGGGGCGTAATCTTCTGTTACCTTTCGCAGCAGGATTATCATCTTTTCCGAGTAGTCCGGGATGACGACGGCCAGCGGGCGGAATTCCTGCGCCGGCGACAAGGCACAGAGACGATTTTGGCTAGCCAGAAGCTACCCGCCGCCTTGCCATCTTGGACCAGAATCGAGGTGTTTTGCCGCGATGGCCGCCTGCGAGGCTTCGTCGGCGGACGGGAAGTCCTGCAATGCCGCGACCGCGCCGCGGTCGGTGGTCGAGTCGGTTTGTATGCTCGCCAGGCACAGCAGCTTTTTGTTGATGATGTGACAGCAGTCTCATTGAGCCAGGAAGAGTCTCAGGCGACCGATTTCTCAGAGCCATTCGGACCCTGCGAACAGCTCTGGAGCGACTTCTCAGATAAGCATTTCTCGACTGACCGACATATGACAATGTGGGCCCACCCGCGGAGTTTCTGGACCGACGACGGCCAGGGGATATTCTGGTTCCGGAATCGGTTTTTCAATGACGTGGAATTCCAGTGGCAGGGCAATTTCCGTTCTGCCTGGCGTAAGAATTGGCGTATTTGCCTGTTTAGTGAAGGTGCAGACCCCAAGAGCGGCTATTGTTTTTCATTGCTCGACAATGACATCGTGCTGTTTAGACAGGGGCAAGAGGTCGCTCGAGTCGCTCAACCAAGCGAGACTAGCGATAATGCCACGCTGCGGGCCAGCGCTAAAAATAACTTAGTCAGCCTTTACTGGAATGACGCCCAGCTGCTAGTTTGGCAGGACTCGCAGTTCTTAGACAAGGGTGAGGTCGGCGTGTCGTTCAGTCGGCCATTGCCAAGATATCTCGACCAGGCTCGCGTGCTATCCTCACACCGTCTTGATTACAGCTTCGAGCACGCGCCCGCGGCCTGGGCAATTCAGGCCGGCGTCTGGCAGGGCGTGCATCGTTGGGCTTGCGTGCCGAAATGGTCATTCTTCGGCGGACGCGGCTTGGCCGGACCGCAGGAAATAAACCACGGCAATGCCGTGCTTTGGAATTTGCGGCGAATAAAAGGCGATTTCGACTTGGAAATTTTTGCCGCGCCGTTGGAAGGCACGCCTCAGCGCGCGCATTTTTCCTGGCCGGTTACTCTTAATGTCGCATTTGCCGCCGACGGGCAGAGTTTGAGCTCCGGCTATAATTTGCTGTTTGGTACCTATGATGTGGCGTCACGCTTATTCTGGCAGGGCAAGGAAATCGCCAGCACAGATTTGGGGGTCGAAGAAGATTTGCGCCATCAGACGACCGCCTGGTATCATCGGATGACCCAGGCCTGGCAGCATTTGCGTATCCAGCGCCGGGTTGGACGCATCCTGGTCGATGCCGCTTGGCACGACGACCAGGCCCGCTATCTGGGTTTGCGACGGCTATTCGACCTCCCGGCTGAAGACTTAGATGCTGCCGGGCAGTTCGCAGTCTGGACTTATGGCGACAACGGATTGTCCATCGCGAGAGCCACGCTCGCTTTCGCTGACAGTGGCGGTGCAGCATCAGCTCCGCTACAGCCGCCTGCTGTAACTGCCTGTGAGAGTGATGGCATCCAGGCCCCAGAGCAGTATTTTCGGGTTGAGAATGGCTTGTCAGGCGGGCTTTTTGCCCGGCAATTGAGCCGCGAGCCAGTGGATTTATCGGTCACGCCGGCGCTGCATTTGTCTTGGCGTGCGTCGGCTGATACGCATCTTAGCCTGTTTGCCTTGATTCGCGGCCAATGCGCAGAGATAATCTTGACTGGCCCGCTAGTACGTCGGCCATACAGTATTTTCCTTGCTCAAGCCGACGAACGCCCTGCTGACTGGCCGGGCTGGCAGCTGCTGAGCGTGGACCTGGCCGCCGCGCTGCGAGCGTATTTCCCGTCCGGGGATTTACAGGTCGAGAGTCTCTGGTTGGGCAGTCCGTATCAGACTTATGCCGAAATTGCCGGTTTTTCGGGCAATCCCTACGGCGCCTGGTATGAATATCAGGCACCGCAGTGGCAGGCTGCGCCACAAACTACGCCACCGCCGCCAGCCCGAGGACTGATTCTGCACTGCCATGGACGGCGCTTCTATGATGATTTTGAGGGCGATTTCGGCGATTGGCAACGCCTGGGCGGGCTCGATGGCGCCGCTTTGCTCTTAGATAAACCGGAAAAGCCATTCTCGGGGCGCTGCTTGCGACTCTTGAACCAGCGCATCGGTGGCGCAGCCGGCGCTTGGATAACTCGTCAGAAATTCTCATTGGGTGATTTCCCTGCCTTATCTTTCCATTATCTACTGCCTCGTGGTATCGAGCTAAATCTGTTGCTGATCGCCAATGGCCATTGGCGTGAAATACTTCTGAATGGTCAAGATGCGAGCTGGCCATTGCTGAGGCCAGCGGCTGAATTTCATTCCGATGGCCAATGGCATCGCCTAGAGATCAACTTGGCGGAGAGGCTGGCGGCGAGTATGCCAGGCGAGGTCGAAATTGATGGCCTGGCGTTGGTCGATACTGGAATTCTGGGTAGTCTGCAACGCACTGCCTGGTGGCTCGATGAATTTCAGCTGATTCCCGCTTTGGCTCCTGGCGAGGTCATCACTGTCAGCGACTCTACCCAGCAGCCGGTCTTAGCTCTGCAAGCCGCCTGGAACGACTCGCCGAAAACTGACTGCCTGGATGCGCCAGTACAATCCGGCAATGTCTTGAGCGTGCCCGAAAATGCCCAGGGAGGCTGGCTGCATTTGCAAGCACAGTTTAGCGACGGCAACTGGAGCAGCCCGCGGGCTATCCGCTATCTTCCCCGAACCCAGCCGTCTGGGTCGTCGAAACCAGCCGCGGCAGTGCCTCCGCCGTTGCCGCCGCTGCTGCCGCCGCAGGTGACCTACCTGCCTTCGGATCGACTGTTACTGACAGACTTCGAGGCCGTTGACCCAGACCGCGAGGAACTGACCCGGTTCGGGGAGTTCACCACCCGCCGCGAAGCCTGGGTGCTGCTACACGAAGGCTCCGCGGCAGGCGGTAACGCTTGCGCTGCCATCGTGAACCTCTCTGAACGCGGTTTTTATTCGGCCTATTTGCGCAAATCCGCTTGGGATGTTGAACGCTGGCCCGGCGTTTCTTTTGACTACCGCTTCGCCCAGCCTGGCTGTGCCTTGAATATCTCGTTGTTGGTTAATGATGCTATGAGTATTGTGGAATGGACTGGCGAAAACAGACCAGGAAATCATTTTGCTGATGCTGTGGTCGGAAAGACTGAACAAGCCTTGCAAGATGGCCAATGGCACAATACGTCATTCAACTTGGCGGAAATGCTCCGCCGTACCCGTTTTGCTCAGGCGGATGCGCTGGCGCTGATGACTGCCAGCGAATTGTCGTTTTGGGCAACTAATCATTCCGGAGGCGGATATGTTAATCCGCCAGAAGCGAGACTCTATATCGATAATTTTATGCTTTATTCCGAACGTGGCCAGGCACCTGCATTTCGCTGGCAACAGCCACAGTCCAGCCGCCCGGCAGTTGGGTACGCATATATCTTCGACCAGAAGGCTGATACCTCCCCACCAGAAAGCATAAACCTGCAGCACCAGGAGATCACTTTTGCCCAAGTCACCCCAGGAGAGTGGTATTTCCATATCCGCGCGATGGCTGACAAACAGCAGTGGAGTCAGACTGCACATCGGAAAATTATTATCCGCGAATGACTATATGCTTGCACTCCGGGGTATTTATAACCTTGTCTAATTATTGTTTCACAGGCCCAACCGGGGTGAAAAAATATCTCTGGCCGGGGATTTGAGAATGTCGCTAAAATTTGCTTGACTTCCGCTATTAGGGCATTACGTTATATTCACTGAGCTAATTTTTT
>CAZUCG010000272.1:0-4679 GCA_964619145.1 uncultured Lentisphaeraceae bacterium
AGTTTTTGGTTAATATATTAGTTTTAGTAGGCAAGAAATTATGACTACCTTCAGACAAAATGTCGCTACCGTAGCAGCACGCTTAAACACTATCAAGATTATTCCCGTGCTGGTCTTGAATTCCCTCAGCGAGGGAATGAAAATCTGCGAAATTTTACAACAGAATGGCCTGCTCGCAGCAGAAATCACTTTTCGGACCGCGGCAGCTGAGGAAATTATCACTCAGGCCGCGAAGGAATTCCCTGAACTGCTGTTGGGAGCCGGAACAGTTTTGCGGGTGCAGGACTTGCAGCGCGCGAAGGATGCCGGTGCCAGCTTCGCCGTCGCACCAGGCTTCAATCCTACTGTGGTCAAAGCCGCCATCGCAGCAGACTTCCCCTTCGCGCCCGGCATTTGTACCCCCAGCGAAATCGAACAGGCTGTGGAACTGGGCTGCTCATTGCTAAAATACTTCCCCGCCGAAGCGGCGGGCGGAATAAAAATGCTCAAGAACTTGATCGCGCCGTATCGGCACCTTAATCTGCGCTTTATGCCCACCGGCGGCATCACCAGCGACAATGCCTTGGAATACTTGGCCTTGGCGGAAGTCACCGCCGTCGGCGGAACTTGGCTAGGCAAGGACGCTGACCTCAAAGCCGGCAATTGGCAGCAAATTACCGCCACCATCAAGGACGCGGTCACATTGATTACTAATCGTTGATTACAAGTCACTAATCGAATAAGGACAAGGTAATGAAAAATGTCTCCTGGAATTTGCTGTTAGTATGTGTCTTCGCGAGTGGCTGCCTAATGGCACAAACTGCCACAGAGAAAGCTCCAGCCGCTAAAGAGACCGCGGCCATTGAGTCAGCTGCGACCGCGGCGCCAACCGCGGCGCCGACTGCCAAACCTACAAAGCCCAAGCCAGCCCGGAACAGAAATATCACTGCTCCAGCTACAACTGCTCCAGCAGCAAATGCTCCGGGAGCAACCGAAGCCCCTACGGCAGAAACCGAAAAAAGCACCGGGCTGACTTTTAACCAAATCCTCACCCAGGGCGGCGATATAATGCACGTCATCGTGGGACTCTCTCTGATCGCCGTGGGACTGATTATCTTCTACCTCCTTACCCTCCGGGCTGGCTTGATTTTTCCCAAACACTTCATCCTGGAAGCGCAAGACGCTGCCGAGGTCGGCGATTGGGAATCGCTACGCGAACTCTGCCAAGAAAATGCCTCCCCAGCGGCAATGATTATCACTGCCGCTCTGGAACAATGCATTGACGGACAGCCACTGGACTACAATGCCGCCCGAGACGCTATGGAAGACGAAGGCGTCCGCCAGGCGAGCTTCCTGTGGCAACGCATTCAGTACCTGCTCGATATTTCAGTACTCTCACCAATGGTCGGATTGCTGGGCACGGTGTGGGGAATGATGATCTCATTTTCCGGCTTGGAAAGTGGTCTCAGCATTATCAATAAGGCCGACGCGCTGGCCTCCGGCGTCGCCCAAGCGATGTACACTACCTTCGCAGGCTTAATCGTGGGAATTTTTTCTATGGCTGCCTATGCCCTTTTCCGCGGTCGCATCAATCGTCTGGTCGGTTCGCTGGAGAGTGCCTGCAATTCAGTTCTGCGCCGGCTAGCGAAATGCCGGAAGTTTAATCACTGAGCGCGTCCGCCCTGGCTAATTATTTCACCTGCCAACCCTGGCAATAAAGCAAAAGTGGTGCAATATGAACTTCAAACGTCATATCCATAATACTTCGCAGAGCTTCCAGATGGCGCCGATGCTCGATATTATGTTTATCCTGCTGATTCATTTTATGGCGGCGACTATCTTCGCCCAATGGGAGAACAAACTCGGCATTCAAGTCCCCGCCGCCGACTCCGGCATCCGCACCGACCGGCAACCCGGCGAAGTCATCATCAATATCGATGAAGCCGGCCTGTTTTACATCAATAGCCAAGTTATCACCTCGGACCGACTCGAATTCTTGCTTAAACAAATCGCCAGCACCTTCAAAAGCCAGCCGGTAATCGTCCGAGCTGACAGTAATACCCGCCATAAAGCAGTCATCAAGGTGTTGGATATCTGTCGCCGGGCCGATATCTGGAATGTAGCCTTCGCTACCATCCCCAAGGAGGACCAACCTTGAGGGGATACCTGAAAAATTTTTCCTTCGTCCTCGCTCTGTTGCTGCTCTCTCTCGGCATCGCCTCAGCCCAGCACCAAGTGGAGGACATCAGCGACCCGGAGCAGCATTTCCTCTACGCCGCGGGCTTGATGCAGCGCAAGTTTTACGACCTCGCAGAGCCGCAGTTGCAGCTATTCCTGCAGCGTTATCCGACCCACGAGCGGGCCCAAGAAGCACATAAGCTACTCGTGCATTGCAGTCACGCTCAAGGGCAAATACCTGAGACTCTAGCCGCCATCGAGAGCTTCCGCAAGAACTGGCCTGATGACCCGCTGAACGAGCATTTGACAACTATCCAAGCGGTGATTAAATTCACCCAGAAAGACTACCTCGCCGCCAGCAAATGCTTCACAGAACTACGCCAGTCCCAAGACCCCCAAACTGTCGAATTGGCCATTTATCACCTCGGACAATGCCAGCTGGAGTTGAATAATTATGACCAAGCGCTGGCATTATTTAAACTTCTCGCGGATCGGCCGTTAACTGAGGGCTGGCCATATCGGCCCTATTCCGCATACTTTGTCGGCAAAGACGCATTCAAGAAGGGCGACAACGAAACTGCCAGCGCAATTTTCGCTAAAATCGTCGGTGGGAAGGGTATCCCCAACAACATCAAGGAAGACGCCTTGATTCGCGTGGCTGACCTCGAGTTCGGGCAACAGAACTACAGCGCAGCCTTAAAATACCTCGACGAATTCTTAGTCTTCTTCCCTGAACGGCCCGCCCACCAATACATCCGCCTGCAACGCACCTTTTGCTTCTATCAACTGCGCGAATTCGCTAAAGTCGTGGCCACCGCCGCCGACTGGCGAAAGCTCTTCCCCGACAGTGAGAATTTCGAATTAGATGTCGTACAGGCTGACGCGCTATGCGAACTAAAACGCTACGCCGAGGCTCTACCACTGTATTGGCAAGCCGGACTGAATAAAGCCAATCCCGAAAAACATCGCCAGCACTGCTTGCTGCAAGCAGTCGAATGCCTGCATTCCTTGCAAAGATACCCCGAGCTATTGTTACGCGGACAGGAATTTTTGCAGGAATTCCCCAATATCCCTGAGAAAGGCAGCGTGCTTTTCAAAATGGGCCGGGCGGCACAAGCGCTGCAGGACCTCGATAACGCAGAGAAACTCTACCGCCAGTCACTGGAATTCTATGTCGGCGAGACGGAAAATTATCTAGTAGTCGCCAATGCATTATTGCGCTGCCTTGAACAAGCCCAAAAATGGTCTGCCGGGGCGGCAGTCGCCAGGCGTATCTCCGAAAAAATCGCCACTGATCAGCAATCTTCATACCGACTGCAAGCCGCGACCTTGGAATCACAGTTAGAGAATTGGCCAGCAGTCAAGAATGACTGCCAGTTTATTCTCCGGAACTGGCCGGAGGATCTTACGGTAAAACAAGATACTTTGCACTTGCTGGCCAATGCCAGTATCGCATTGCAGGAATATCCTCAAGCCAAGCAACACCTACTGGGACTGCAGAAAATCGCCCAGTCGGACTTGCAGGGCCGGGTAGCACTTCTGCTGGCCGAAGTAATGCTGAACTTAAAAGAAGACCACGCCGCAGTGGAAATTCTGGAACAAGCCCGCAGATTACCTAAATTACCGCCCGACGAAGAATTGGAAATCACTGTGCTGCTGATACGCATTTACCTCAGCCAAAATAATAGCAACGCTGCCTTCCCATTGACCGAAAAGATTTTGGCTTGGCCAGAAGTCGCTAAAAAAACCTTGGTCACGCCGTTGATGTGGTTGGAAATCGGTATCTGCCATCGGCAAAAAGGTAAATTCAGCGGCGCAGTCGCGGCTTTGCAGCACGCCTACGCACAAGCCGTCGACTCGCTACTGCGCAACTCGGCTGTTAACAACCTGGCCGAAGTATACTTGCAACTCAATCAGTTCGCTGAAGCAGAAAATGTCCTCAGCGAAATAATCGCCAGAAATCAACGTGAGGATTTCGCCAACAGCCAAGATTTGTATTCCTTGTTGGCCGAAGCGAGCTACGCCTTGCAGCATTATGACCAGGCTTTCGCTGCCGTGGAAAAATGCTTCAAAGAAGCGACTGATGGCAACCTCCGAGCCATCACCCGCGCTCGCTGGATTATGGCTAGGCTGCTGTTCGAAGTAGAGAAAGACCCCGAGAATGCCTTGCCTTACAGCATCAGGTGCTTCGTCCTTGCCAATGATGAACTGTATTCGCCCAAGGCAATGGAACTGGCAATCAGGATATCCCTCGCTCTGGGCAAGGAAAAAGATGCTAAAGGCACTTGGGCGGAGTTGCAACAGCGCTATCCCGCCGCCGCCGCCGGGCTGCAAAACACTTCGCCGATGCAAGACTGGTGACCAACAGAAATACTAAAGCACGATTACACCACCGCCACTAATTAGAACCTGTCCAAAAAGTTAAGTAGTGTTTTTAACCGTAAGAAGCGCGAAAAATACAGTTGTTTAGTTGTTAGTTGAACGTCCAGCACGTCCGGCGCGTCTAAAATGCCTATAATGTC
>CAZUCG010000273.1:0-4667 GCA_964619145.1 uncultured Lentisphaeraceae bacterium
CCCAGTAGTCCGCCTAGTATCGACCAGTGCCAGTCAGAATTTACGTATTCCGCAGCCGCATAAAACGGCATAATCTCCCGTTCAGTAAACCAGCTGCGCTGGCGGAACCGGTACAGGCGATAGAGTACGCTGCGTTCGACAAAGCCATTGCTGTCGCGTTCATAATAGTTGCTAAGCCCGCCGCCCATTCCCCAGGCCTTCTTTTCTTCCCGGAATTGCTCTTGCTGATACAAAAACCAGAAGATGGACAAGCGCCGGGTAGCAGTTTTTTCATTGTTTTCATAAGAATAAAAGGGGAATAGCCAGTTTTTGCGGATGGGGCGTCCCTTGATGGGGGTGTCCTGCTTGACTTCCCAGTGATACAGCGGCAGCCAGTGCCAGGGTAGCGAAAATGAACGGCTGTTTTCAGCAAAGATCGAGCCGCTGCGCTTGTAGGAAAAAGGCGGCAGCGTACTCCAGCAGTCAAAGTTCTGCCCGGCATTGTTGGAATAAGCGAATAAGGGGCAGACCCGCAACGACGAAGCGCGCCGGGTATTCTTTTTTTCATCCGGCCATTCTGTCTCGCTGCGGCGATACAGCGACAGGGCATAAGATTGGGTTTTCTGCTGATAACCATCTGCCCGTTTCAAAGTGCTGCTGCTGCCCAGCAGCCAGGGCAGTTGCAGCGTCTCCCGGCGGTCATAATTTCGGTTGCAGCCTTGTGAGAAGTGGTACAGCGGGAAAATGGCCTGTGTCTCCTTTTCGGCAGCAAAAGAGCGATACCAGAAGGGCAGCAGATGCTGCCAGAAAAGGTCTTCTTGCGACCATCGCCGCTGCCAATCGCCAGGCAACCTGTCTTGCCGCTCCTTTTCCTGGCGCTGTTTGCGCCGCAGTGAGGCCTGTTTTTCTCGCTGATTGTACAATCCTCCGACTGAGAGAAACTCATTGCGGTGGTGCTGTCGTTCAGAAAGGTAAAGGGGCGGCAGGAAATTCTGTTCTTTTTCCTGGCTGCGACTGCGCCAATACGGAAACACCCACAGTTTGTCTTCTCTACGCAAGGTGGCATCTACGCTGGACTGCCGCAGCCAGGACTGAAAGTACAGCGGCATAGCATAGCGGAAGCCCTGTTCTGCGCTGCTCTGCTGCGTCTGCTGGCTGCTTTGCCCTGCGCCACCCAGCAGAAAGAACCAGCTACTGCCGTTGGCCTGCGCGCCCACAAAAGCGCTGCTGTACCAAGGAAAAAACCAGAGGGCTTTGCTGTCCAGGCGAATTTCTCCTGCGGCAGTCTGTTCGGTCTCTCGTTGGGAACGATACAAGGGCCAGAAGGCCTGCCAGTTTTTCACCTGAGTTAAGCCCTCGCGGTCCTTTTCCGAACTCTCACCCCACTGAACTGGAAATAACCACTGGGACAGCGAATGCCCAGCAGAATCCCAGCGGTAATTTTTCCACCAGGGGAACAACCAGAATTGTTCTCTCTCGCTGGATAATTCCCGGCTCTTGGCTTGGTAGCTGCGCTTCTGTTCGTGCCAGTAAAAAGGCGGTAGCAGTCTCCGACGGCTATCGAGTTGAAAATCTTGCTCGGGTAACTGTTCGAGTTGCGCTCGAGTAGTAGGCGGATTTTCGCTTGGCGCGTGATGTTTTGTTTTCTGCCAATACGGCAATAGCCAGCAGCTTTGCTGAGCCAAAATTTCGGCGCTGCGGTCGTCATTTTGAGCAGCGATGCTGCGCCTACGAGTATGATAAAACAGCGGAAAAATGCCGCGCCATTTTTGCAGATATGCCTTTTGGGCCGGGGCTTTGTCTTGTCCGCGGCTGCCCTGCCAGTATGGGAATAGATAAAAGGACGCATCGCTACTGCCCTCCGGCTCGTCTTTAACCGGGCTATCTTGGCGCTGCGCTATCCGGAACAGCGGGAAAAACCCATGCGAGGATTGTTTTCGCTGCCGATTTTCGGTCCAGCAACTCCAGAACAGCGGAAACAGATAGTGTGCCTGCCCGTCCACTTTCCAGCTGTTATGCAGCAGCAGTGCAAGGTTCAGATTGAGTTGATTTTTCCTCCACCAGCACAGCCAGAGCGGAAAACAACTCAGGTGCCCGCGATCTTTTTCGGAAGCACTCCATAATAATGGAAAAATCCACAGGTCATGAATGTCAGCACCCCAGCGAAAACCAGTCAGCGGCCAGAGAAAATACCACTGCTCAGAATACTGAGGGGGATAATCTTGCTGGAAACTCAGAATTTTGTGGACCTGGTACTCCGGGGTCGAATAGCGTGAATACAGGGGCCAAAACACTTCTTGCCGAGTTTCCTGGCTGATAGAATCCGTATGATGATAATAAATCGGCCAGACCCGGATGTCTTCCCCAAAATCTTTGTTGCTTGTTGTTGCGCTCCCAGTTGTTGTTCCCCTACTATCCTTAGCTGTGGTAGCACTGCTAGCAGCAAAGCCTTCGGCCGTTTGGGCGTAAATAGTCAAGGCAGTCAAAAAATATACTAAGACAAAAGTCGATAAATATCGGTTCATTGGTTAAACTCCTGATTGGGGGCAGGGCGGGCTGTCCGTTTGAGGAGGCGTATCAGGGCCCGCCCGTTAAACAAAAGCGCGAGACCAATCGCCAGACCCAAGAGGGGGGCAATGAGCGGAAGCCAATTTTGGGAGAACCTCATAGGGAAAGGGGTCTGGTATTTTGGCCAAAGCGTATGAATCAGAGCGTATACAAGTCTTTGCCCAAATGGCGGAGCCCAGCTCACAATGGCATAGAGTCCGAGGCACTGAAAAGCCAGATTTTGAAAAGATTCTGACTCAGCCAAAGAGAGATCGCCTTCTTCGGGGAGCTCCTGGACGAAGAAACGGAAAAGGCTCTTCGTCCGAAATAGCAAAAACCAGCTCAAACATAGATAAATTATCGATGTCAACAAAGTGATGCCGATTCCCCAAAACGTCAAAATACTCTTAGTGTCTTCCTGTTGCTCGGCTTGAAACTGTAGAGCCATTTGGATCAGGCTGAGCCAGGCCGGAATGAAAGCTAAAAACTGGAGAAATAAATAAACTCCGAGTGCCTTCAACAGAATCGTTGCAAGGGTATGAGTTTTCATAGCGAGGTGTTTTTTAATTTTCCAATTTTCTGACCTATAAAAGCAGCGATATATACCTTTGCTCCAGGCTGTCCTGTCGGGTTCATTAAGTGCAATCAGTTGTAATATATGGCGAATCTCTGGAATTAAAAGCCACACGCCATTACTTGCTAGATCTCAAAATGTTGCTTGTGTTGTTCAGACGACCTGATTTTTGTCTTAGCGGCTTAGCAGCTGTGGCGTTGGCGCTGGCGGTGTTTTTTCATCTGCATCGAGTTGATAAACAGTAAATCAGTATTATTTTGTCTTGTGCGGTGATTCTTTTTTTGTCAAATTTGCACCTTGCAAAAAGCAGAGTCAAGATATGCGTTGTTCAGGTGGATGGCTGTTTTTCAAGCACAATGCAAATGATAAATAAAAGAGTGGAGAAATGCCCAAACATTTGTCAGTTTTTGTGATTGTATGTTTTTTGACTGCCCTGACTATTTATGCTCAAACGGGCAAAGGCTTTGGAGGTAGAAGTACTACAACAGTCAAAGATAGCAGAGGAAGGTCAGCTGGCTCCGCACCTACCAGCAAAAGCATTGCTGGTAGGAGTACTACAAGATTCAAGGATAACAGAGGACGGTCAACTGGCTCCGCTACTACTAGTCAAAGCTTTGGCGGTAAAAGTACTACAAGGTTCAAGGATAGCAGAGGACGGACAACTGGCTCCGCTACTACTAGCCAAGGCTTTGGCGGTAGAAGTACTACAAGATTTAAGGATAGCAGAGGACGGACAACTGGCTCCGCTACTAGCAGCCAAGGCACTGGAGGTGGCAGTAACACAACTACAAGATTCAAGGATAGCAGAGGACGGACAGTTGGCTCAGCTACTACCAGCCAAGGCAGCGGAGGTAGCAGTAATACAACTACAAGATTCAGGGATAGCAGAGGACGGTCAACTGGCTCAGCTACTACCAGCAAAAACTTTGGCGGTGGAAGTAATACCACATCCAAGAATGGCAAAGGACAGTCGTCCGGACCCGCTACTGCCAGCGAAGTTCTTGCTGGAAGAAATCCCTATATATTCGGTAAATAGAAGTAGTATTTACCCGCCGCTATCCCATAGCGATGGTAGGATTCGCAGGATTTTGTAAAAAACGTATCCTGTCCCGTTTGTTAGCCCTGAAGGGCGTTAGCGTCGTAGCCTCGGGCAAAGCCCGGGGCCTGTAAGGTTGCGAATTGTACCCAAAGAGCACTTCAACGATCCGTATCCTATGTCGCTTTTTTTTGATCCTGCGGTATGACTTCAAAAGACGCCAAGCCGAGATAATTCTACAGCCTTGCCGTCCACATCCTAGGGCAGGGGATTGATCATTCTGTAATGGCAGTGGCTTGCTTCTCTAACGCCTGAGCCTCCTTTCTTCTGCTAGTTTTTCTATCAAGCTCTGCCATATTCGCAAGACTCGTGGCTATATCGGGATGATCCGGTCCGAGGGCTTTCTCCCTGATCGCCAGAGAGCGTTTGTAGAGCGGCTCGGCCTGTGCGTACAGACCTTGCTGAGAGTAAAACTCCGCAAAGTTGTTCAGGCTCATAGCCACATCGGGATGATCCGGTCCGAGGGCGTTC
>CAZUCG010000274.1:0-4661 GCA_964619145.1 uncultured Lentisphaeraceae bacterium
ACTACTTGAGATAAAATTACGCTATCGGCTTACCCAGCTTCACTGACGCATTACGGCAAAAGATGTTTTTTACAATACAGTAATGCAAAGTACGATTTTTGCCCGGGGCATTTTTTACCTCTCCCCCATTAAGTCATAATATTAACTATTATCACAATACCCAGCAAAGTTTTCTTATGTTATCTGAATCTGCAATGCGCCGCACCTGTGGTTATCTCGGCGACTTAACCATCTCGGAGACTCTGTCTATCCTTGACCGGGCGGAAGCGTGGCAACGTCAAGGTAAGGATGTCTGTCTGATGGGCGTCGGCGAGCCAGATTTCGACACTCCTGAGTTCATCAAAGAGGCCTGTATTCAGGCTTTGCGCGACGGTAAGACTACCTACACTGCCCCGGACGGCATTCTGGAATTGCGCACGGCTATCGTCGACAAATTCCGCGCTGCCGGCATTAGCACCAGTTTGCCGCAAATTGTGGTCTCGCCGGGTGGGAAATTCGCTTGTGCTGCGGCGATCGGCGCTCTTTGCGGCCCTGGTGATGAAGTCATCATCCCCACGCCGTACTGGGTCAGCCACTTGCAGATGGTCCGCGCTGCCGGGGGCAAATGCGTACTAGTTCCTACAGCGGCAGAAAATAATTTTGAGCTGACCCGGGAATCCTTAGCGGCAGCTGTCAGCGAGCGTACGCGCCTGCTGATTTTATGTACTCCTTCGAATCCCACCGGCGCAGTCTATCGTCGAGCTGCTTTGGAAATGATTGCTGAAAGCGCGTTACGAAACAACTATCTGGTGCTGTCGGATGAGGTTTACGAAAAACTGACCTACGATGCAGATTATCCTCACCTCTCGCTCGCCGCCTTGAGCCCAGCTATGGCGGAGCACTGTATCACTGTCAACAGTTTCAGCAAATCTTACGCTATGACTGGTTGGCGGGTCGGCTACTCCGCCTCGCCTGCCTGGCTGACCCGCAAAATTAGCAACCTGCAATGTCACTTTGTGGCTAATGTCACCACCTTTGCCCAATACGGCGCCTTGGCTGCATTGCAGCAAGGCGAGCAGACCTGCCAAACTATGCGCCAAACATTTGCCCGTCGACGCGACCTCATCTGCGAGCTGCTGCCGCAAGTGCCGGGAACCAGCTTTTCCCGCCCCAATGGCGCCTTCTATGTGATGCTCGATATAGCATTATGCGGCCTGAGCAGCAGCGAATTCTGCGACCGCTTGGTTGCCGAAGCGCGGGTCGCGGCCGCGCCTGGGGCCGGCTTCGCGGCCGAGGGATTCATCCGCCTGTCCTACGCCTGTTCAGAAGAGACCATCCGTAAGGCAGTGCAAAGACTGGCCACATTTACTGCCTCACTGCGCTGACAAATGCCTTTCAAGGAATACTTTACCAATACTATCGCAACCGCCGAGGAGTGTCGGATGATCTCCTCACAACTGCTGCTGGCTACCCCGTACGGCATTGAAAAATATGATTTAAGCAATACATTATTATCGCGCCCGGGCAAGGACAAAAGTATTTGAGAGGAAAAAATTATCATTATGGCAAGCGACATTAAACTGCAAGAAGAAATCCTGCGCATTATAGCCGGCAGTCCAGCAAATGGCTTCAGTCAGTCAACAGTGCGAGAAATTTTAGGCAACGTGGACCAGAAGCGCTTCCGGAAACTTTTTCGCGCATTGGTCACCAGCAAGCAGTTATTGCTGGTACAAAACCGGCGTTATATTTTGCCACCTACGGAGGCCGTCGCTACGACTCTCGAGGTCCCTAAGGGTATTGTCCGGGGTCGTTTGCAAGTCAATAGCCAGGGTTTTGGCTTCGTCGCGCTGGAGAAAGGCGACAACCAACAAGCTGATATCTTTATTCCACCCGGGCAATTGGGCGGCGGAATCACTGGTGACTTGGTAGAAACACGGGTACACGAGCCTGACAACCCGCGTGGCCCAGCCGGCGAAGTCCTGCGGGTTATCGAGCGCCGATTTTCTTCGATCGTCGGTTGCCTGGTACGCTATGGCAACGGCTGGGCTATCCGTCCTCTGCGCCGAGAACTGCCGGAGTTGCTGACCTTGCAAGAAGAGCAGGCTCTGCCCAAGCAAAGTCAGGAAGGCGACTGGATTAAGGCCAAGTTAATGACTCGACCCGATGGCGGGCATTACGCTGTTTTGGACAAGCGCTTAGCCGCCAGTGGCAAAGTCGGTCCTGACCTCGATGCCATCGTAGAAGAATTCGAGTTACCGCCGCGATACACTGCGGCATTCGAGGCCCAGGCGGCCAAACAGAAGCCAGTTGGAGTAGCCCGAGAGGACTTTACCCAGGAAGTGGCAGTCACCATAGACCCAATGGACGCCCGTGATTTTGATGACGCTTTGTCGTATAGCGATGGCCCAGGCAAAGACGAATGCAGCATCGGGGTGCATATCGCCGATGTGGCCTGCTATGTCCAGCCAGATAATTTTCTCGACCGAGAAGCGCGCTTACGCTGCTTTACTTCATACTTGCCCGGTCGGACTCTGCCGATGCTGCCGACCGCCTTGGCCAATGACTTGTGCAGCTTGAAGGCGGACGTCCCCCGGCTGGCCCACAGCGTTTTCCTGCGCATCAACAAGCGCGACGGGCAGATTCTGTCTTTTCGCCGAGTGCATACGAGCATCAGCGTCAAACACCGCTTATGCTATGAAGATGTCAGCCGTTTTACCTCTGGCGAGAAAACTGTTTTGCCGCCAGCGATACAATTTACGCTTAAGAATTTACACCTCGTCGCTCAGTTACTGCGCAAACGCCGACAAGGGAACGAGCTATTTTTACCGATGGATATGCCGGAGATTCGCATTATCTGCAGCGAACAGCCTTCGCGTATTGTCGGGCTGCAAACTAGAGAACACGATCCGTCCCATCAGCTGGTCGAGGAATTTATGCTGGCCGCCAACCAATGCGTGGCCGAGGAACTGCAACAGCGGCGGCTGCCGGGGATATTCCGCAATCACGCTGCGCCAGAAGAAGAGTCGTTGCAAGAGTTCTCTGTTCAAGCCGGACAGATTTTAGGGAAGCGCCTGAAACCCTTCCGGAACCGGCGGCAGTTGGTCGAGTTCCTGCAAAAACTGCCTGACAACCAGGCTCAGAGGGGCTTGCTGCAAATGACTTTCCTGCGCCACTTGCCTAGGGCAAATTATGGCGTCAGCTGTGATGGGCATTACGGTCTGGGCAAAGATAACTACTGCCATTTTACCAGCCCCATCCGCCGCTATGCCGACTTGCTGGTCCACCAGCAACTCTTGGCCCGAGATCGCAAAAAGAAACATCATCCTCTTGCTGAAATGCAGCTTTTCGCCCAGCTCTGCAGCTCCCACGAAGAGAATTGCGACCAGGCTAGTTATGCTGCTTCTGACCGCCTGAAGATGCGTTACTTGCAACAGCAGCTGAAAGAGGACCCGCTATTGCGCCTGCGTGGGCTGATTATCCGCGTCAGCAAAAATGGCCTCGGTGTATTCTTGCCTGAGTATGGCCTGATGGGCTTTGTGAATGCTCTACAGTTGCCCCGGCATACGTGGTTTTACCTCAGCGCCACTCAGACCTGGAAAAACCAGCGCAACAACGAAACGCTGACAGCGATGAGTGAAATGTATTTTAGCCCCCAAAACATCGACCCCATCCGCGGTGAACTGACCCTCGCGCCTTTCTTCCTGCCGAAGAAAAGTCGCCGCGGTTAACGCCGCCGCAACCATACTGTAAAGAAAAATAGGAGAAAATACCCCGTGTTGACTGTGATTCTAGCTTTCACTACTGCGCTGTTGGCCTGGTTCGGCATCTATTATGGCATCCCCGGCAGACATTGGGGCTGGGCGACCGTGGCCAGCTTGGTCGGGTTCTTTGCCATCGTGGTACCGATCAGTTTCATCATCCGAAAAAAACTGGAAAAAATCTTCACTGGTTTGCAAAATGCCATCCTGCTTAGCCAGGAGCAACTGCGTCGGAAAGTCCTGGCGTTGCAGAACAAGATGCAGGGCGGCCCGAAATTCCAGGCCCAAATTGAGAAGGAGCAAGAAGACGGCATCCGCGACGCTCTGAAATTACTCGATGAAGTCAAGCCATTTTACAAATGGAACTTTTTGGCTCGGCGGCAAACCAATACTGTGAAGGGGCAGATGCTCTTTCAGATCAAAGACTTCGCGGAAGCCGAAAAGCTGTTGGCCAAAGCTTTCGTGCTGGAACCGATGACTCTGGCGATGCAAATGTCCATTATGTATAAGAACGGCAAAATAAAAGATTTAGAGAAGGCATTCCAAACTGGCATTGGCCGGTTTAAAGATGAAAAAGCAACCATCCTCTATGCTCTCTATTCCTGGGTACTAGTTGCTGAAAAACGCGTTACTGACGCAGTCGCAGTCTTGGCTGAGGGCAAAAAGAAATGCGAGAACCCAATTTTGGCTCAGAACTGGGACCACTTGGTCAATGGCCGCAACCGGCGTTTCAGCAACGCCGGCTTTGGCGAGACTTGGTACGCGCTGCATTTGGAAGAAATGCCGCAAGTACGCGCCCGGGCCCAGATGCCATTCGGCGGAAAAATGTCTCGTGGCGGTTTCCGCTAGTGACACCAAGCAGCAGAAAGCCCCCCCCCCAGAGTAAAATTATTTACTCTAAGAGATTGCCAGCCACCTAAGCTC
>CAZUCG010000275.1:0-4631 GCA_964619145.1 uncultured Lentisphaeraceae bacterium
GTTACTGCCAGCGGGAATTTGGGCTCCACATTTTGGACAGAACATAGCGACTCCTTTTTTTGTTTTGTTGACGGGCTGAGGATTTATAAAAAACCCTCTTGATCTTAACCCGTAGGTGAAAGGCAAGAAGTTAAAGACCACAAAGCAGCGGAGAGACTAGGGATTCCTCCACCAGTCATTCGAATTTCCAGCTCCGGCGGCGCGGTTTACGCAACGAGTGGCGCGGTCGGCCATCGCGCAGAGCGGCAAAAATTTCTTCTGCGCCGTCTTGTTTAATGCGCAGCACCAGCGCCAGCAGCTCCCCCAGCCGTCCGTCTGGGAAGCCCTGTTTGGTGAACCATTGCAGATATTCAAATGGCAGGTCCGCTAATGGGACGCCGTGCGGCGGACAATTCTGCGGGCCGTATCTCCCGAACGGCATAGTGGTATTCAGCGCTTCCCGCAAAGCCTGTTCTAGTTCTTGAAAATTCGGGTCCATCTTAATTTGTCAGCGTTTTTGGCATTTAGGGCAAAAGAAAGTCGTGCGGCCGCCTTGCAGCATCCGCTCGATGCTCGCGCCACAATGCAGGCATTGCTCGCCGGCGCGGCCGTACACTTGCAGGGCAGTGGCGAAATGCCCCTCGCTGCCATCCACGTCGTGGTAGTCGCTGATGGTGGTGCCGCCGGCTGCGATGGCCTCTGCTAAAATTGTTTTGCCGGCGTCCACCAGCCGGCGACAGGCGACCAAGCTAAGCTCCCTGCCCGGCACAGCCGGATGGACCCTGCTGCGAAAAAGCGCCTCGTTGGCATAGATATTGCCGATACCGACGACATTCCGCTGGTCCATCAGCCAGATTTTTATGGGCGTGCGGGTCTTCTGGCACAGCCGATGCAGCATTTTGGCATTGAAGGCGTCTGACAGCGGCTCTGGACCCAGCCGAGAAAGTGACGGGTGGGCGCAGGAGAGGATGTCAGCTGGGCAGATTTGCAGAGAGCCAAAACGCCGGATATCGCAAAAACGCCACCTCCGGCCGTCTGCCAGCAGGAAACTGGCTCGTTCGTGGGGCAGGGGCGTGCCGTCATCGGTGTCGATAACAAACGAGCCAGTCATACCTAAGTGCAGTATCAAACCAGAGTTGTCATTGAAGCAAACCAGGATGTATTTCGCCCGTCGAGTAACGGAAATGATGCTTTTGCCAGCACAGAAGTCCCGCAGAGTGGCGCTGTCCACATCAAGACGTAACTTGCTGATTTTTTGAGCGGAGATTATCGTCTGTCCTGCCAGTTGCCGGTTAAGGCTGCAGCAGATGGTAGTTACTTCCGGGAGTTCTGGCATAAATGATGGCATCGAAAATGTAAACTCGGTAGAACAAAAATCCACACGGACAGCATAACATAACGCCAGTACACCTTTTTAAAAGTCAACTCAGAAAAAAAATAACCGCAACCATCGGCGGGGTCGCGCGGGAGAATTAAATTCTGCGGGTCGAACTGGAAAAACTGCTCGGGAACAGTTATAGTATTTTTAGTGGATTTAGGTTGCCGCCCTCGGAAAGCTATTATGCTATGGGCTGGCCGTGAAAAATATCTTGGAGTAGCGATGCGAACTGGTAGAATTTTTTCCCCCCGCCTAGCCCTGGCCGCAGTGATCTGCCTGGCCGGATTGCTCTGCCCTGCTCAGCAGCGTGATGCTTGGCATCATAGCGCCTCGAAATTTCGGGCCAGCTATGCGTATAGTGGCGGGAATTTGCCGCCCCAATGCGGTATCCTGCTGGAAGTGCCGGTCTGCGGCTTGGGCCGGGCGGATGGCCGAGATGTGATCTGTTATGACGAGCGCGGACGGCTTATTTTTGCTCGCGCCCTGGGGCCAGGCCGGCATAACTGCGTGGTAATTCTCTGCCGGCCCGAGAGCAACGCGAAGCGCATCCTGGCGTATTTTGCCTCCGGCCAGAATGCCGCGCAGGCCAATATCTCCTACTGGTGTGGTGTGCTGGCTGAGTTGCGCAGCCTGCCCGATGGCCCGGCCGCGAACTATCAGCAGGTGCAGGCCTTATGGGAGAAATCGCAGCTGCTGGCCGTCTTCCCAGTCGCGGAATTCCCCCAGGTCTGCAATCCCATTAACTCCAGCGATCGGTTTATGCTGAAATTGCGCGGGTTCCTCAATATCCCTAAAGCCAACCAACAGACTTGGTTCGTGGCTGCCGATGACTCCGGTTACTTGCTCTTGAATGGCGAGCTGCAAATCGAACGACCGGGCCAGAATTTCGTCTATAATAGCTTGCGCGGTGAATTCAAGAAGACCCTGGAGTTCTCACCCGGAATTACTGACCTCGAGCTGCTGGGAGTGAACTACGCCGGAAATTTTGCCTTGGCGTTAGGCAAGTTACCTGGTGGCAACAAGGTCAACAATGTGACCCTGGCAGACTTCCTGCCCCAAGGAAAAGCGCCCGTGCTGGAGAAAGTCGAGGCCAAGCACCACGATGCCGGCAACCCCGCTTTCTATTACCGGCATTTGTCGTATCTTAATCTCAATGAGATTACTTTTACCGAGACGCAAATCGCGACCAGCAGTGGGCAAGAGGCGAAATTTACCTTTGCCGATGGCATCCGGCTGAACGGCAAGAGCGTCCGGAGGGTTTTTACCGCCCTGAATAGCTGCCCTTTGACGGTGATGGCCAAGCGCGAAGAGGCGTCCGGACGCATCGATTTTCCGGAGATAGCCCCGCCAGTCAGGCGGTTGCATAGCAATGACGCTGACTACGACTACTTCTTTAAGCTATTGGCTGGAATCGATTACCAGCCGGCCAGCGATCTCGAGTTCTTGCGCAATTGCCTGCTGTTCTTCCAACAGCGGGAATTGTGCTTGGAGCAGATACCGGTCTGCGAGGCGATGTTGAAAAACCGCCGCCTCAGCCCGGCTGACGAGCGCCTGGCGTTGCTGGCCCTGGCCCGCGTCTCGGCCCAGAATCTCCCGGCCCAGGCCTTGACGGCTTTCGAGCGGCTGCTGGACCTGAAACAGCCAAGGCCGGCCCGACAAGAGATTCTGGCCGAGGCATTGGAGTTCGCGCTGTTTCGACTGCGGGACTTCCGCCAGGCCGAGCGCTGGCTGAATAAATACGGCCGGACGGGCGGTAAGGCCGGCGAGCGGATGTTGGCAGCCTATCGTTTCGACTTGGCCTTGCAGCAAGGCGATACCAGCGCCGCCAGGCGGTATTCCCAATTGCTGTTAGAGGGCAAAGAGTATGGCCAAGACCAACGCACTGCCGCGGTGCGCGGCAATGCCTTGCAGGAGCGCATTCGGAATATGCTGTCTGAGGATGTCCCCACGCCTAAGCTGAAGCTTCTGGAGACCGCTGAGTTGTTGCGGCAATTAGGTAGTTTGGACCCTAGTTGCCGCGGCAACGGCAGTTACAGCCTGTTGCGGGCCCGGATTTTGCAACAGCGCGGCTGGCTGGCCGGAGCCTTAGGAGAGCTCGAAGGCGCTATCTTGCTCGAGCCGCTGCTGCCGAATTTGCCGGAAATCGAATTTGCTCGAGCGGAGGTCTATGCCCAGGCGGGTGAGCGTGGCAAGGCCGAGGAGTTATTCCGTAAGGTCGCCACCGAGTACCCAAATCACCCCGTGGCAGAAATAGCGAGGAAAAAACTACTATGAAGAGCGCATTGTGGCTATTTATTCTGGGCCCCTGGACGGTGATTTGGGCCGCGGAAGCCGAGCAATCTAGCGGCGTTATCGCCGACAAGGTCCCGGTAGGGAATTACCTGTATGCAGATTTAGCCAAAATCCCAGCTGCAGAAGGCAGCCTGAAGGTGCTGTTTGCCAGTCCAGGACCGAATCGGGTAGTAGTGGCCTACGGCCGCAAAAATCGCAAAGACCGCAAGAGTCGCGATGGCACGGTCGAGGCCGAACGCGAGAATTTCAAGCCGCGCTTGGGTAAGACCTCGCCAGACGGCAGCGCCGCGCTGTTCGATAACCTCCCGCCGGATTTCTATGACCTGTTTGTAATCGATCCTAGCGAGATGAGCTTCTTCGAGGGCGCCGCGCTGAACAAACTCGGCGCAGATGCATCACTGCCAACCCAGACCAGCAGTCTCTATCAGGAAGAAATCCGCCAGAGCCTCGGCTTGCGTATTGACCGGCTCGGCGGCTGGGAGGGTTTTTTCGACCATAAGCGCATTGAGCGCATCGAGGTAACTGACGAAAAAGCCGGCGTGCTGATGCAGCAGCTGCGGCTGGGGGTGGCCTTGGCTGAGAGCGGTGAGCGGCTGCACGGCACCATCCACAGCCTAGATGTGGTCTGGGTCGAACGAGCCATAGTCGCCGAAGCCGGCTGGCAAGTCATTAACCGACAGCAGATATACCGCGAAGAGCTCGTCTCCCGCGAATTCTTCCAGCATAAGTTCCTACCGGCACTGCAAGGCTTGCGAGTCGGCAGTAAAGAAAAACTCGTCGGGCCAATCGAGCTGAAATAATGGCACAGCTGTTGTGAGTTGTGAGATGTGCCCGCCCCGGGTTGCGTCGCACTTCGTGCTCCTCACCCGGGGTTATGTTTGTGTGGCCCTTCGGGCCCGGAGCCCGGGGCTGGGTCCGAAAACGAGATTGTGAGATGTGCCCGCCCCGGGTTGCGTCGCACTTCGTGCTCCTCACCCGGGGT
>CAZUCG010000276.1:0-4630 GCA_964619145.1 uncultured Lentisphaeraceae bacterium
CGCAAGCGCTGTCCGGGCCAAGCGAAAACCGGCCCACTGGCAGTGCAGCAGCAGCAGCGCAGCGAGCGGCGCTGCCGTCGAGAAGTGTGCCGCCGTCTCCAATCTCTCCGGCTATGAATTTGTCTCCACCGACACAGTTATTGCCGGCACCTGAGGTCAGTGCTTTGACTTGGGACGAATTATTCCAGGCCGCCCATAATTGCCGTGCTTGTCAATTGGCGTTCGGGCGCAAGCAGGTGGTGTTTGGAGCAGGGAGCCATCAGGCTCGTTTGCTGTTCATAGGCGAAGGGCCGGGTGAAGAGGAAGACCAGCAAGGCCTGCCGTTTGTGGGTCGGGCCGGGCAGATGCTGACTAATATGATCAAGGCGATGGGCTTTGACCGCGCCTCGCAGGACCCTGCCCAGGCAGTATATATTGCTAATATTGTCAAATGTCGCCCGCCGCAGAACCGTAACCCGCAGGAGTTGGAAGCGCAAGCCTGTTTGCCATATTTGCAACGTCAGATTGCCTTGCTCAAACCGCAGGTAATTGTCTTGTTGGGGGCTGTGCCGCTGCGCTTTTTATTGGGAAAAATAGGCATTAACAAATGCCGTGGTACTTGGTTGGAGTATCAGGGCATACCAGTTATGCCGACTTTTCATCCTGCCTATCTATTGCGCTTTGAACTGCAAAAAAACAAGTTCATAGAGGAGAAGCGTAAGGTCTGGAATGACTTGCAACTGGTAATGGCCCGGCTGAACGCCTGAGCTGACGGCGGGTAGAATTGGTAGTGCGCTAGGTAGGCGCTATTTTACAGTTATTTGAAGTGTTTTTTCGGGAAGCCATTTTTTTCAATTATCTTCCCCAGTTCGAGCAATATTGTAATATCTTCCAAGTCCAGAGAGCCGTCGGGTAGCAAGGCGGTATTGATTAGCAAATTGCCATTACGAGCCGCAACTGCATTAAATTCTTGCCAGAGTTCAGCGCTACTACGATGCTTGCCGGCCTGGGCGACCTGATAGCCCAGACTGTCTGGGGTCAAGCTTAGACGTAGTTCACGTGTCTTGCCGGGGTACTGCGCGGCGAAGCCCAAGGAGGCGTCTGAGTCTGGCGGGATACTGCCTTCGAAATGGAAGAAATCTTCGCAGCCGAGTACGCCTTGGCCGAAGGATACTAGGCAGGGCGGCTGCAGGGTATGCACCAGATCGTACAATTCTTGGCAGCCGAAGCGCTTTTGCCCAACCGCCAGCACTTCGTTGATGCCATCCAGGCGGATGGCTGCGATGGGGCCGTATTGGGTTAGCAATTCGTGTAATTGGTCCAAGACGTATTCTTTATATTTTGCTAAGGCCTCGTCTTCCTGGGGCAAAGCTGGTGTATGCAGTTGCCAATCGTGTCCGCAGGCGTATTCCAGACAGAGACCTAGTGCGTGATATTCGCATAGAGAGGCCATTTCGCCGACTAAATCACGATTGGCTTTGGCATTGACGCTGTTGAAATCATTATGAGAAGAAGCAAACAGGCAAAAGCCATCTCGCCAGCGAGCTGGCATAGTGATGTATCTTGCGCCACTGGCAATCGCCAATTCCACGATCGCATCGGCTGCAAAGTTCGCGCACTGGAAATGCTCTGGCAGGCGGTTGTAGTCTTCCTTTGTCCAGTTATCCAGTAGTCGTACATCCTCTTGCTTCCCCAGCAGTGAAAAAAGTCCGAAATGCACTGCCAGGCCCAACTGGGCGTCGCTGAACCACTGCTGTGCCGCCAAGGGTGGGTTTTTCTGGTAAGTCTTTGCTTGGTCGAACAGATACGTCGGTGTGCCGTCAGGGACGCCGGCGGAATTGTAGTTGATACTGATAGCCATATTTTGCTTGTTTTCTTTATTCTTGTAAAGGTACGATTAAGACCCGGTAGTCGGCGGTTGATTCGAGGATTAGGGAGTATTTTTTACGTATTGCCAGCTGGTAATGTTGGTCAGTCAAGCTGGAGTTTTGATCGGCAATGAACTCGAAGCGTTTTTTGACTACCCAGTCGTCGCGGTCAGGCCCCGGGATTTTGGGGCCATAATAATTGATCTTTTCCAGCCAGTGCATACGATCTCGAAGTGGTCCAAATTCGAAAGCATAGCGTAACGCCGGGTAGGAGCGGAAGGAAGCTAAGATTTTCGGCGCTGGTTCATTGGGAAGATTCAGCAGATAGCGGTTGCTGGGGTCGGGGGTGCTGCGGGTATAGGTCGCTGTCTGAGTGATTGCCAGGGTCACCAGCAACAGGGTCAACACAATGGGCATACCACGGGTGAGAATCCCAGTGCGAATTTTTAGTCGGCGGGTCACGATTTCCCAGCTGAACATAATCAATGGGATGTAGCCGAACCACAAAAGTAGATAGCTGGACAGATTGAAACGCGTGCGCAGCGAGTAGGGCAATAGTCCGCAGATATCGGCCAGCAAGCGGAGGAAATTCAGCAGTACTGAAAACAGTAAGTAAGTATCATATTTGCGGTTCTCCGGGAACAAAGTTCGTAAGGTCAGCAAGACGACAGTCGGCAACCAGAGCAGTAATGTAGTCCAGTTTAAGATTTCTTCTGGTGCATTCCAGAACAAAAACATTTTATGGTAGGCCACAAACGTATTAGCGTATTTCCATTGTCTGCTCATAGAGATGAGCATCATTATTCCCACGCTGAGATTTGGTAGCAAAAAGCAGAGATATGCACTCAGGTGGTTAGCTGGAGGTCGGCCGCTAACCGCAGAGCTGGGTTTCGTTAAAAATCTCTTCCCCAGGAAAATGCCTGCCAAGACGGTTGGGAAGACGGTAGAGTATCTTGCTGCCATCGCCAGGGCCGCTAGGCACCCCCAGGCCAATGCGCATTTTTTGTTGCGTAGTGCTTTGGTATTGCAGACGAGATAAATGATAATTGCCAGATGCAGCATCTCCAAGGTATATGGCCGTATTTCAAACGCGTAGTAGCACAGCTGGGTGGGTAGGATGAAAATGAAGCCTACAAATGGCGCCAGTGGGCTATTAGGGCGCCAGTGTAGTGCCAGGAGGGTGAAAAGGCCGGCAGTTAAACAAAAAAACAGTAACGACACGGAGCGGTAAATCCAAGGCTGAGTCGAGAATTTTCCCAAGAAATGCAATATCAGTACGTACGCATCTGGGTCCCAGGTGATATTGTGATTTTGGCGGAGTACGTCTTTCCAAGTGCCGACCGACTGGCCATAATTAGCGAAATGGTGTTGTCCGAGGGAAGCGCAGATTTGCAGCGATTCATCGTACCAGATATTTGGGTCGGAAAGGTTGCCTAGTGCGAAGCCAGCAATGGCCACGCCCCAAACAACCAGCGCAATAAAAATGGTCTGTTGACGAATTGACATAGCAAACAGTTTGCAGATATCAGGATGCCAGTTTACAGTTGCCATCCCCAGTCCAGATATTCTGCGGGATTGATGACTACTCTTGGGGAATTTCGCCGAGGTGCGCGCCAGTTGGCAAATAACGGGCATAATCGGCCACGGCTTCTTCCAAGGTCAGTAAGCGAGAATCGAAGCCAGCTTGGCGTAATTTATTGATGTCCAAGCAAGTATAGTACTGGTATTTGTCGCGCAAACTTTCCGGCATTGGTATAAATTCGATTTGCGGGGTTTTATTCAGTGCCGCGAACATCGCTTTGGCTAAATCGAGCCAGGTGCGTACAGCGCCATAGCCGAGGTTATAGATACCACGGCAGTGGCGCCCGCCGTGCAGGAAAAAAATGGTCATCTCGGCGGCATCCTTGACATACAGGAAGTCGCGCACTTGTTCGCCGTCACGGTATTCGGGCCGATAGGATTTGAAGAGTTGAACTTTGCTGGAGGCGCTGATTTGTTCAAAAGAGCGCAGCACCATACTGCGCATATTGCTCTTGTGGTATTCATTCGGACCAAAGACATTGGAGAATTTCACTCCCACGAAGGACGCTTTTGGCACGGCTGTATTCTTCGGCAAGAGGTAGCCATTATTCAGCAAATATTGGTCAAAAAGTTGCTTAGAGTAGCCATATTTATTCAATGGCCGCAATTTATGGAGCTGTTTTTCGTCGTCCTTGAAGCCATTTTTGCCGTCGCCGTAAGTCGCGGCGCTGGAAGCATAAATCATCCGGGTGTTATTGCGCAGGGCATAGTCGGCTAAGGCCTTAGAGTAAGTGAAGTTATTGTCAGCCAAGTAACTAGCATCTTCTTCAGTAGTGGAGGAGCAGGCGCCCAGATGCAGTATAGCGGTAAAGCGCGGCAATTTGTCCAGGACAGCTAAGAAGTGGTCTTTTTCGAAGTAATCCTGAAATTTCAAAGCCCGCAGATTTTGCCATTTCACTCCGCTGCCGAGACGATCTACTAGTACGATATCCTGGTAGCCGAGTTGATTCAGGCGCCAGCAAATGGCGCTGCCAATCAATCCGGCAGCACCAGTTAATAAAATTCTCTGCTTATTTTTTGTGTGCATATATTCTAATCCTGATAACATTCTCCCAACTGGTAAGACTACCACAACTCTCCACCAATATAATATGCAAAGTCAATTTTTTTAGAAAAAGGGGTCATCTTGATGGATTTAAGTAAGAATATCCCATCCGAGTTGTTCGGGTTGCTTGAAACCCTGCTGTATTCTCAGTCTCAGT
>CAZUCG010000277.1:0-4625 GCA_964619145.1 uncultured Lentisphaeraceae bacterium
AATAGCCGGAAAAGGTTAAACAGTTGCTCTCAAGTGAGACAAAATGTCGCACTTGAGAGCAAAGCGCTTTGTCTTTTAGATGCTCAACAGCTGCTGGTAGTTGAAACAACAACGTAACAGCAATGGTTTAAGACTTTTTTTTGCCCTTCCTCTGGTTTTGGCATGCAATCTGCTATAAATTAAGTTATGATGTCAATTTTTGTTAACATAACTGATAAATGCAGGAGGTTCTCGTATGAATTATGATAAAATGACTGAAAAATGTCGTGAGTGTTTTGCCGAGGCGCAGCAGATTGCTGGGCGGATGAATCACCAGGAATTGCTGGGCTTGCATCTGCTGGCTGGTATATTGCGTCAGAAAGACGGCATCGGCCCGGCCATTTTGACTAAGGCTGGTTTAACTCTGCCGCAGTTGAACCGTGAGGTTGACCGTGGCCTAGGGACTATCTCGCGAGTGACTGGCGCGAATGCCCAAGTCTATCTCGGTAATGAGGGAAAGCAAATTGTACAGTACGCCTTCGACCTCAGTGAACAGATGCGAGATGAGTTTCTTAGCATCGAGCATCTCTTGGCTGGTATCCAGGCCAAAGGAGGCGCGGCCGCGAAAATTTTGCAATCTCAGGGTCTTAGCTATGAGAAATTGCTCAATGCGATGAAGGATGTCCGCGGTAGCCAACGGGTCACCAGCGCCACTGCCGAGGATAATTTTCAGGCCTTGGAAAAATATGGCAAAGACTTGACCGCTTTGGCAGCTCAGGATAAGCTCGACCCGGTTATTGGCCGGGATGAGGAAATTCGCCGAGTGATTCAGATTCTCTCGCGTCGGACCAAGAATAACCCGGTGCTTATCGGCGAGCCCGGTGTTGGCAAGACGGCCATTGTGGAAGGCTTGGCGACGCGAATTATTCAAGGCGATGTGCCCGAGGGCTTGAAGAACCGCCGCTTGATTGCCTTGGATATGGGTTCGCTGATTGCCGGTGCCAAATACCGTGGCGAGTTTGAGGAACGCTTGAAGGCAGTGTTGAAAGAAGTCACCTCAGCTGAAGGTGAAATCATCTTGTTCATTGATGAATTGCATACTGTGGTTGGGGCAGGTGCTGCCGAAGGAGCAATGGATGCCGGTAACTTGCTCAAACCGATGTTGGCCCGCGGCGAACTGCATTGTATTGGCGCTACTACCCTGGATGAATACCGCAAGCGCATCGAAAAAGATGCGGCCTTAGAGCGGCGTTTTCAGACAGTGCTGGTCCCACAACCAAGTGTTGAAGATACCATCTCAATCTTGCGGGGATTGCGTGAGCGTTATGAAATTCATCACGGTGTGAGCATCCGTGATGCCGCTCTGGTCAGTGCAGCGCTATTGTCCGACCGGTATATCGCGGACCGATTTTTGCCGGATAAGGCCATCGACTTGGTTGATGAAGCCGCCGCTAAACTCCGGACTGAGATCGACAGTCGCCCAGTTGAGCTTGACGAGGTCATCCGGCGAAAGATGCAACTGGAAATTGAGCTGACTGGTTTGCGCAAAGAGAAGGACGATGGCTCGCGTGAGCGGGCAAAACATTTGCAAGAGGAGCTCGCAGAAGTACGTAGCCGGGCTGATGAGTTGCAAAAACGTTGGGAGCAGGAGAAGGAAGGCATTGGTAAAATTCGCGAGTTAAAGGAAGCTTTGGAGTTGGCCAAAAGTCAACTCAGCAAGGCTGAACGCGATTATGATTTAAATCGTGCCGCCGAATTGCGCAATGGCACCATCCCCGGACTGGAGGTGCGTATTAAGGAAGCCGAGTCGCAAGTGCATTCCCTCGAAGGCGAACGCCTATTGAAGGAAGAGGTTGACGAAGAAGATGTCGCAGAAATCATCAGCCGTTGGACGCATATCCCGGTCAGTAAGCTGATCCAGGGTGAGCGGGAGAAACTCCTGCGAATCCCCGACTTGCTGCACGAGCGGGTTATTGGTCAAGACGAGGCAGTCGAAGTCGTCTCAGAGGCCATCATCAGAGCGCGGGCCGGCTTAAAAGACCCGCGCCGCCCCATTGGCAGTTTTATCTTCCTAGGCCCCACAGGTGTAGGTAAGACCGAGTTGGCCAAAACTCTGGCAGCGGCACTGTTCGATGATGAGCGAGCGATGATCCGTATCGATATGTCTGAATATATGGAAAAATTCGCCGTGTCGCGTTTGATAGGCTCGCCGCCCGGCTATGTCGGCTATGAGGAAGGCGGTCAATTGACAGAAGCGGTGCGTCGGCGTCCTTACTGCGTGCTGTTGTTTGACGAAATCGAGAAGGCCCATCCTGATGTGTTCAATATCCTCCTGCAGGTGCTTGACGATGGCCGTTTGACGGACGCGCAGGGCCGCTTGGTCGATTTCAAAAACTGCGTGGTCATTATGACCTCGAATATCGGCAGTAAGGAGATTGCCGAGTTCTCCGGCAACGATTATGAGGTAATGCGTCAGCGTGTGGTGGATGAGCTGCGGGGGCATTTCCGGCCCGAGTTTCTGAACCGCCTCGACGATGTCGTGGTATTCCATCGCCTCGAGCGCGAGCATATCCGCAAGATTGTGACCGTGCAACTGCAGGATTTTGCGGCTCGCTTGACAGCTAATAGCATCGCCTTTAAGGTCACTGCAGAAGCTGAAGATGCACTGGCTGCGGAAGGTTTCGACCCCGTATACGGCGCTCGGCCCTTGAAGCGGGTCATCACCAAACGCCTGGAGAATCCAATCTCTCGGATGATTATCGCAGGTGAAGTTGCTGAAGGCAATGCTCTGCGGGTTGATTATGACCAAGCAAGCAAGGAATTCCTTTTCCAAGTCAGTGCCGCCAAAGCATAATAGTATCACCTAGCTGAACGCGGCGGGTCGCCGCGTTCAGCATTTTCCCGGACTTATAACTAGCCACTTCATTTCGAGGTGGCTTTTTTATTGCAAGAGGCTATAGGTCAGAATATTCACACCAATGGCCAAGGCGTCCTTGGAATGTATGCCACTACAATACGGGCATTCTGCTAATTCCCAGCCACAGGATAATCCCCGCGGTGAGAAAATAACTGCGAGGTGTCCGTCATAGCTAATGCCATAAAGCTCTGGTGGGATACGGCCGCTGACTTGTAGTTGTTCGGCCAAAGCAGGCCGCGGTTGGACGTCTTTGAGCTGATTCGGGAAGTCGAAGAGCGGGTGGTTCCCAGGCAGGCGCTGCAGCGGCAGGCCTGCCATAATTTTGCTCATTTCCAAGCGGAAGCTCTGGTTGAAGCCCTCGCGGCCGCAGCAACTCTCGGCGAACAAAATACCGCCGCGCAACAGGAAGCTGCGCAAATTGGCTCGCTCTTGGTCTGTAAAGGTAAAGGTCTGATGGCCAGTCAAGTACACAAACGGCAAATCAAAGAGCCGATTGGAACTCAATTCTACTTCTTCCCGGGCAAAGCGCACCGGTGTCTTGGTCTGTTCGTGGAAGCTATTGAGGAGCATCGACAAGCCAGCTTCTCGGGTTTTCCAGAGGCCGTTGTATTTAGCCTGGGCAATCACAAACTTCCCGCTTTTACCGTTTTCTGCGTCGATGAAATCGAGCGCCTGGCTCAGTGGCAAGGCGGCTGAGCGCTCGGCAGTAATATAGGCCAGCAAATTCGCGCCAATCAGCTTGGCAGTCTCAATATCATAACCTAAACAATGGTGGCGGTCATTGTCTTCCTGGTCATCCCAACCACAGCTGACATCCCAACGGAAGAAAAAAACTGCCGTCCGGCAGCCCACATCGATGCCGATAATGCCCGGCTCGTCGTTTTTTGCTCCGGCTTTCAGCGCATACGGGCGGAAGGTAATTTTTTTGATATCGAAGAAGGAGTGGAAGATCGGGTGGTCGACATCGAGCAGATAGGGCGGTCGTTCTGGAATAAGTTCGCGCATTTCATCTAATGCGGACTGCGCGAAGGCGGCCCGGCCGCAGCAGGCATCAAGGATCAACGTCCCGCCTTGCAGCAGGTATGAGCGCAGGCGCTGCCGGCTCTCCGGGCTAAAACTGAATGCGTCATGACCAGTGCGGTAGAGTACTGGGATGGCTTTGGGGTCAGATGGTATTTGTGATTCTGGAAGATTGATCTCACTGAAATGCACATTCAGGTTCTTAGCCATCCATTTCAGCAGGTTCTTGGTATCACCGGGGTTGGTGGCCCAGTCAGATTGCTTCCCAGTGGCAATCTTGGCGATCAGCACTGGCGGTCGCGGTGGGTTCTTTTTTTCTGTCCGCCGCAATGGCACTACTGGCAAGGGCAATGGTGGCAGACCTTCAGCAGAAGAATGCTGTGCTGGCGGCGTCGCTGGTGGTATAGGCACACAGGTATACTCCGTTTCTTCCTTGGCGACATCACTGTCCAGACCCAAGCCGCGTAAAAGCGCATCCTGAGAAAAAGCCAATGTCGAGATGACCAAGGCCCAAGCCCAAAACAACCTTATGGTCTTTGTGCGCATAATTTTACTCCTTTTGTTGGGTCTAAACTATTGCCGAAGTCTAAACTATTGATTACTATATAACTTCAATGGCAAATTGCGCATTTTTTTTGTTTTTTGTTGCATTTTTTTATTTCAGCGGTAAGTTTTCTGCAGAGCAAATTTTTTCATCACTATTATGGAT
>CAZUCG010000278.1:0-4621 GCA_964619145.1 uncultured Lentisphaeraceae bacterium
CTCCGAGCCTGCTTGGTTGACGGCGCAGACCATCCATCTCATCCCTCGCAATGGCGACCGCATCGAAGTCTCCACCCGTGTTAAAATGTTGCGTGATAGCGATAATTTTTATTTCGCTTATGAGTGCGACGAGCCCTACACCGACGCGCTACTGGCCGCTGCTGACCGCCAAGTCGATGACCCGAATCTCTGGCAGGATAACGCAGTGGAAATTTTCTTGGATACTCTGGGCACTCGACAAGAATACTATCAGCTGATGATTAACCACAATGGCGTGACGACCGACTTGCTGGTCCGTCCCGGGCTGCACGACTACAAGTGGGACAGTGAATTGGAAGTGAAAACCTCTATCATTCCCCAAAAAGCCTGGCTGGCTGAAATACGCGTCCCCCGCAAGAGTATGGCCGGCGACAACGGCAAGCGCATCTTGGCGAACTTTACTCGCCTGCGCAGCGTCAAAGTCCCCACCGGCAGTATCAAGGTACCGTACTATAACTGGTGCTTGTTGCCGACCAATCTGGTTGAGGGCTTCGGTGGACTGCAGTTTGCCCCCGTTCAGCGCCAAGACTTAATCAAAGACGGTGAGTTTGCCTCGCCAGTGACCGGCAAGCGCTTTATTGGAGCGTGGGCCGCCAGCAAGAGCATCAATCGCGACAGCGAGGTCTTCCGCTCTGGTGGCTCTTCACTGCGCCTCGATGACGATTCTACAGGCGCGACTCATTATTTAAGCGGCCTGAAGTCCGAGACTACTTACATTCTAAGTTACTACGTTAAGCTGGACCAGGTGCAAAAGGATGGCGCAGAGCCTAGTGGTTTTTACTTCCGCTTTGATGATGGTAATGGCCAAGTTCGCTATCCGATTGGCTCGCCGATGCACGGGACTATCCCTTGGACACGCCAGGAAATGACCTTCAAGACCTCAGCCAACATCGGCTCACGCTCGCAGCCATACATCAGTTTTACTCGCCGAAATGCCAGCGGAAATGTTTGGCTCGATTGCGTGTCTCTGCTTGAAGGCAAACCGTAGCCCACGGCAATGCTTATGCTCGCGCCAGCAAAAATAAATTTGTTTTTGGAAGTTCTGGGCCCTCGTCCTGATGGCTATCACGCTATCCGGACCGTGTTCTTGCCGGTGGAAGGTTTGGCTGACGCAGTCGAAGTCGATTTCGCCGCGGAAACTGGCTTGTTCTTGACTTGCACCGGCCCGGTCGCTGTCCCGTCTGGCGAAGACAATATCTGTGTTCGGGCCGCCCGAGTCTTCTGTCAACATTTCGCAGTGGCAGAGAGGCACCATTTGCAATTGCAGAAGAATATCCCCGCTATCGCCGGACTCGGCGGTGGCAGCTCCGACGCCGCTGCCGTGTTGCTGGTGATGTCGGCATTGCACGCTTTGCCGGCAGAACGCTATGCTGAGCTCGTCCCTCTGGCCGCTGCGCTCGGTGCCGATGTGCCGTTCTTCCTTAATCCCGCGCCGTCCTTAGGCGCGGGCATCGGCGACTGCCTGACACCGGTCGCCTTGGGCGCGGCAGTGGAGATACTGTTGCTCAATCCCGGCTTCCCCCTGCCAGTCGCCTGGGCCTACCAAAAATGCCGTCGCCCAGCCGGTCTTAAACCGCCGGCATTTCAGAGTCTACCCGCCATCCTGGCTGAAGGCCTAACCCGGGACATTGCTGCCATAGCCTGGAATGACTTGGAATTCGCGATCTTTGACAAGTTCCCGCTCCTGCAAATACTGCGTGAGCGCTTGCTGCAGCTCGGCGCTCTGGCAGTGCATATCTCTGGTAGCGGTCCAACTTTGTTCGCTATCTGCCCAACTGGGCTAAACGACGAGATGCAGAGGGTACTGCAGCGCGAGTTCGCGCCACCATGCTGGGTTTTTGCCGGCCGTATCCGCCCCAACCCAAATTGTAACCAGAGCAAGAATAATGCTTGATCGCCCTCAGAAGCGGCAATGGGTATGTTGGCCTAGAGCAGAAATACGCTAAAATGACCGTCTTTGCGCAGACTTTTGCGGTTTTTCTCATTCGGCCCTTGACAAGACGATGAAATGCACTAAATTTTCTTTCTCGCCTTTGAGACCAGGTGAGGCGGATTCGCCTGGGAGTAATCATTACGCAATACGGCCGCGCAGAAAAATTTCTCCGCGGTCAGACACGACGCTGGCAGGCCGCTGTTGCCGCTTTCCAGTCAGGGGGTATCAGTTATGAGCTTTTGTGATGTCGCAGTTGTTATGCTTACCCATAATGGGCAAGAATACACGAATATCGCTCTGGAGAGCATTTTGGCGGCTACTAGCAAACCTTGGGAGATATTCCTGGTTGACAATGGTTCTGAAGATGGCACCCCCGAGTTGCTGAAACACTACTTGCCGCTGCTCAATCGGGCCGGCATCCGCGCGCGGTCTTGGCGGAATGAGGAAAACAAGGGCTGCTCCTTGGCCCGGAATGAGGCTTGGCAGAAGGTCACGTCCAAGTATACCGTATTTATGGATAATGATGCCGCCGTCTGTACTCGTGACTGGTTATCACGCTTTATTGCCTGCTTCGAGGAACACCCTAAACTGCGCATTTTAGGTGCGAAGTTGCTTTATCCCTATCTGCCGCACTTGATTCAGTGCGCAGGAGTGGCTATCAGCCCCTTGGGAAGAATCGCCTTCCGCGGACGTGGCGCCAAACGTCACGACCCGAGGTACGAAGTCTTCTGGCAGACTTGGTCTTTGATCAGCGCCTGTTGGATGATGCGCACCGACCTCAAAGACGATGTCGGGATGCTGGATGAGACTTTCCATCCTGTGCAGTATGAAGACCTCGACCTGTGCATCCGGACCCGCCTGGCCGGTTGGGAGGTCGCTTATACGCCCTTGGTGGAAATGTATCATTTTGAGGGTGGGACGACGGCAGCTTGTGGCGAAGAAGAGTACAAACTCAATATTGCCAAAAATTCTCTTAAGTTCCGCCAGCGTTACCACGAGTTGTTCAAGTCTTTTCCAGATGACCTGCCGGCCGAAGAATTCCGTTGGCTATCTCACCTTGAAATGGGCCTGGGTGAAGAAGTCGACTTAACGATGTGTTGAGGTGAGTATGGAAATACTTTGTTCGGCTGAAGCCGTCCAGGCCAGAATCCAAGAGCTGGGGCGCAAAATAACCGCATACTACCGTGGGAAGCCACTTACTTTGCTGGCCTTGCTGAATGGCGCGATGTTCTTTGCCGCTGACTTAGCCCGGGCCATCGACTTGGAATTCTACGTCGATAGCCTCTCCGTCAGCAGTTATGCCGGGCTGGCGAGTTCCGGTCAAATCGTACTCCGTGGTGAATGCAAGTTGGCGGTTGACCAACGCCACCTGCTGTTGGTTGATGGCGTGATGGATACAGGCTTGACTTTGATCAGAGTGTCGCAGATGCTCCGCGAACGCGGAGCGCTGTCGGTTAAAACCTGCGTTCTGGCAGAAAAACTTTGCCCTCACTCAGCGGGTTTCCATTCGCCCGATTGGTGTGGCTTTAAATTGCCGAATCGGTTCCTAGTCGGTTGTGGGATGGATGCCAGTGAGTTATATCGGCATTTGCCGTATATCGCTGCACTTGATTGAAAAACCTTCGCCGAGTGCCTGAATTTTCCCTCGCGGAAGGGAAAAGTGCCTCAAAATCAGAAAAAACACCCAAAAAACAATGTTTTTTGTGATTTTGACTTGCAAAGAGTATATATGAGGTTGTAAATTACTGGCAATTACCAATACTAGGTCTAAGTTATACTTATTTGGCCGGATGTGAGTCGCATTCGGAGGTTAGGTAGCGAAACAAAAACTGGAAGGACGATGTGAAATGAAAGCAAAATTCTGGGATGTCAAAGAGAAGAAGAGCGTAGAGGCTGAAGTCATTGATGCCGTCCGTTATGAAAAAGGTGGATTTGCGTTCAAAGGCAAGACCAAAGATGGCCGTAACTTGACCACTTTCGTCAGCAAAGAAACCTTTGAAACCTATTGCCCCAAAGGCGACTGCAAAAAAGGAAAAAAGTAAAACCTCCTTTGTAACCTAAAACCGCTGCGGCAGTCGTGGCGGTTTTTTTTGCCTGGCTGCAGCCAGGCTAAAAATGTATTTGTGGTTCACAATTGCGTTTTTTGTGCGCTTACTGTGTCGCCGCCAAGGCATAGCCGCCGGATTATTCAGAACTACGCAGCCTCTTCTTTTCTGCCAGGTGCCGTTTGCTCTCCAAACGCTTTTTCTTGCTGCGGTTGGGGACTTTGGTTTTTCGGCGTGGCTTGGGCGGCTTGGACGCCTGCAGCAGGCGCTGCCGCAAGCGCAGCAATGCCGATTGCTTGTTCTGAATCTGGCTGCGGTGCTCGTGGGCAGTGATAATCAACTCATCTTGAGCATTGATCTGCCGGCGGGCAAGCTGCCGCAAACGTTCCCTGCCACACTTATCCAGCAGATTGGTCACGCTTATGCTGAAACGCAGTTGTACTGCGCTGTCGGTGCTATTGATATGCTGGCCACCGGGACCGGAAGCTCGCAAATAACTGTAGCTGATTTCCGGCAGGATGGATAAATCAACTGGCAAGCCGTCGGGTAGCTTTTTTTGAGCTGGAGATGTCTGTTCGTCAGGCATATAATTAAACATCCAGAG
>CAZUCG010000279.1:0-4612 GCA_964619145.1 uncultured Lentisphaeraceae bacterium
GACGGCAGCATCTGAAAGTTCTGGCCTGGAAAGCCACTATTTATTTTTCGATCCGTCTCAAGCGTTATTTCGACATCGTTGTCTCGTTGTTAGCGCTGGTGGTGTTATTCCCGCTTATGCTCGTGGTGGTGATATTGATTAAATTGGAGTCGCGCGGCCCGATCATTTTTCAGCAGGTCCGGGTCGGGCAATATGGCCGGCATTTTAAATTCTTTAAATTCCGCTCAATGTACAATGACACCGACCGTCGCAAGGCAGAATTGCTGTCATTGAATCAATCGGCCGACGGGGTGATTTTCAAGATGAAGCGTGACCCGCGGGTGACAAGAGTCGGTCGAGTCATTCGCAAGTTCAGCATCGATGAACTGCCGCAGTTGTTTAATGTCCTAAACGGCGATATGAGTCTAGTGGGGCCGCGGCCGCCTTTGCCCAGTGAGGTCAGGGAATATACTTTGGAAGACCGCAAGCGCCTGAACGTATTGCCCGGCATCACCTGCATCTGGCAGACCTCTGGCCGCAGTGACATCCCTTTTAAACAACAGGTCGAATTGGACAAGGAGTATATCGTCAATCACGGTTTTTGGCGTGATGTTTGGATTCTCCTGAAAACAATTCCGGCTGTTTTTATTGGTCGAGGAGCGTATTGATGGCGATCAAGGCACTGATAAATATCAGCAATCAAGAGACGAGTTGGGCCGATGAGTTTTTTCCAGATCAAAGCCTCTATACCTTGTCTTTCGCGGCCAAGCCGCTAGGCGAGTACTATTTGGATTTTTGTTCCCGCCTAGGCGTGGAGGCAGTTCGGGTCCTCGATTTCAATTATGACTGGGATTGGGCTCAGCGCTTGCAAGCCGGCAATCGTTGGGCTTGCCAAGTCGATTATCGTGGCTTCCGACGCGAAGGCGACTTAGGGAAATTAATGCAGCGGAATCAGGATTTTTGCCGCGATGAAGAGGTCTTGGTTCTGCTAGGCTTTGCTTTTCTGCATTATGATTTGCGGACATTGAGTAGTGATATCTTTGCCGAGGCAGTGGAGGCGGAATGCCTCCGCGAGGGAGTGTATCTTTTCTCGAAAGGAAAATGCCGGCGGCTGCAAATCGAGATTTCACCGATCAATTCTATCCAGAGATATTTCGACTTGAATTTCGAAATTCTGCAAAATGACTCTTGCTTCTCATTACCGGCATATAAAATTGAAGACGGTGTTTTGACCGGGATGAACGCCGTGATTATGCCCGGGGTAGAGATATCCCGGCCGGTCTTGCTGGGTGACAACGTCTGCCTGGAGCGCGGCTGTCAATTATCAGGCAAAGTCATTATTGGCCACAATGTGATTATTGACAGTGATTGCTATTTGGAGTCCTGTGTCATTACTGAGAACACTTACATTTCCGAGGGTATGGAGCTGATTAACAAAATCGTCAGCCGGCAGCAGATCATTGACCCGTTAACGGGCGGCTCAGTGCTGTTAGAAGACGACTTGTTTGTTAGTGATATCCGTCGTGGGCTGAGTTCATATCCGATTTTTATTGTTGAATATATCGTTGCCTTGTGCTTGCTTATTGCGATGAGCCCGTTTTATCTCTGGTGGATGCTGCTTAAGGTGACTCGTCGTAGCCCCGGCCCCTGGTTCTTTAAGTTGTCGCTAGATCGCTACAGCGGCCTTTGGCAGGTGTTGCGTCTGCGTCGGCGTTTGGTAGGCAATGCTTTACCTGTGGAGAGTGCAGCGGTGTTTTGTTATTCGGATCGTTTTTCGTTACTCCGCAGCGATATGCAAAAAGGCTTGGATGACAGTTATTTTCGTATTCACGGTTCATTCTATCGGCGCCTCTCAATTATTGTCAGAGCTTTTATCAACCGTCTGTTCCTGATGGATTTGGATATCCTAAAGGAAAAATGACCGCGGTTAGCTAGGGTAAGTCGTTTGTCAGGCGAGAAACAGAGTGCCAATATTTGGACTTGGGGATAAATCTATGACTGATTTTTCTGCTTTTCATTATACCACCGTTGTTGATCTTGAGGTGGAGGCACAGCTCAATTCTGCCCTCGATGGGATGAGAGCTGATATTGCTGCCTTGCCGCTGCCCTGCCGGCCGGAGTATGTCTATCTTGGCGGTGGATATGGCCGAGGAGAAGGCGGCGTGAGCTTGCGCTCTGATGGTCGCAAAACCCTCTATAATGACTTGGATATGTTCGTCTTTACAGTCCAGGCCAGCCGGAAGCGTCGTCGCGATATCGATTTGGCAGTGTGTGAAATCGGTGAAAAGTGGAGTACGACGTTGGAGCTGGCGGTTGATTTCCCGCCTTGTCGGAATATCTCAGTGCTGAGGCGGTACGAACACACCCTAATGTTTCAGGAATTATTGCAAGGCCATCAGTTGGTATTCGGCGAGCGAGATTTTCTGGCAGACTGGCCACGCTTGGGGCCTGCCGAAATACCGGTTTTAGAAGGCTACCGGTTGATGCTCAACCGTGGTGTCGGTGTATTGCTGGCTGCAGAACGGCTGCTTCTGCCGCAGCCGAGTATGGCCGACCGTGACTTCGCTTTGCGCAACTTGCACAAGGCAGTCTTGGGTTGCGGCGATGCATTGCTGCTGCAGAAAAAAAAATATCGTTATTGCAGTCAGGAAAGACGGCAGAGCCTGCAGGAGGAAAATCCATTGCCGGGCAGTTCGCTGCCGGAAATGTACGCGTTGAGCCTGCTGTATAAAGCTCGTCCAGTGACAGAACCGGATGGCGATTTGTCAGTACTCTGGGAACAAGTGCGGCAATTGTGGCAAGAATGCTTGCTGTTTATGCTTGCGCGAGGCTCTGGCAATCGCAACTGCAAGGCTAAAAACAACCTCCGTTCGGTATTGCTGCGCCTGCGTGGGCTGTCCCCACAGAGTCCGCTACGCCAAGCCTTGCGCTGGCTCTGGCATACCAGACGACTGTTCCCTTTGCGAGATTTGACCTGCGATCCAATCGTGCGCACTTTGGCAGATTTATGCCCGTTGATACTTGAAAATGATAAACTTGAGGATTATAGTAACCAACGGTTTTTTAGTGTATCGCCGTCTTATCGTGCTTTTGTGCGCCTGTGGGAGATATTCAACTAGGGATGAGATGTTAGGACAGAATGGCATTTGAATCTGAACAACACTCTGACGCGCAAGCTCTTGATGAGCAGTTTCTGAGCAAGCTAAATGCGCAGAAACTATCTTTTGCTATTCTGAGCAAGAGGATGCCTGTTTTGATTCTGCTTTTTCTGTTGCTCTTTGCGCTGTTTGAGTATTTTTTCTGGGTGCGTTCCAGTGAGCGCCCGGACCGCTATTCGGCCACTGCTCGCTTGGTCTGCTATCCCAGATTTACTGACGCCTCGCAGGTGGATGTAAAATTGGTCGTAGAGTTATTTTACCGCCAGTCTCTGCGTGATGCAGTAGCTGTTCGATTAGGGCTGACTGGGTTGGAAAAAGCGACCTTGGAGAGTCGTTTGTCGGCCACCTTGATGCGCAACCAAAATAACCTGATTCTGGTTACTGCAATGGACTCTACGGCAGAAAAAGCCCGTAATCTAAATAACGAGGTGGTTAACCTGCTGCTGCAAGAATTCCAGAAGTTCCGGGGCCTTGACTTGGAGCGTAAGCTGGAATTGCTGCAAAGTCAGAAGGACGCCTGGCTTAAAGAGTTGGCGGAATGCGATTTGGAATTGTTGAAGCTGCTAGACCCCACCACGATGGCCACACCAGAGCAGGAGTTGGTCAATATCCGCAAGATGATCACTGACCAGCTCTTTCTGGTCTCGGAGTTAAATATCAAGGCTGGTAACGAGCAAGCGCGAGTGCAGGACATCAACGCGAAGCTCGAGGGCTTGTCGCCTGATATCCACAACCATATTAAGACGCTAAATTATTATTTATCCGAAGAGCAGCGTCTGAGTCAGGAGTTATTACGCGCCCGGCAACTCTACACTGACCAGAACCCCAAGATCAAGGCTCTGTTGGCTGAGTTAGGAACCATTAAGGAGCAGCGCGAAGCTTTCATCGTGGAGAAGAACCTCACCGACCTGGACCCGGATTTGGCCAAAAACTCCGAAACTTACCGACTAGTGCGGAAGAATTCTGAGGAGGCGCTGTCGGTTTTGCAGCAGCGCTTGAAAATCGCTGAGGGTGAAATGAAGATCAATCAGCACCGGGCAGAAAATCTTCTCAACGGCTTGGCTATCCAGGGACGACTGCAAAGCCGAAAAAATTCTATCAGCAGTTCTTTGCGCAAACTTGAGGACGACCTGACTAGGTACCGCACTGCTGTGGCGTCGATTGCCCAGGAGCTGGTCGTCATTGATATTGCTCACAACGCGTACTTGACAAATAGCGTGATGTTCAAACGCACCGTGATTGCTGCGGGCGGAGCCGGTTTCCTAGTCTTCAATGTGGCCTGGGTCTGGGTCTTGTTGTTATTCTTGAGAGGAAAAATTGAATCAGGCGAGGAATTCTCGTTGTTGGCCTCAGTCGAGAATTTAGGTGAATTCCCGGATTGTCGGGCTAAGTCATATCGCCAGGAGCAGCTGCAGGCGTTCTCACACGATATTTTCTACAAGCTCCGAGAATTGCTGCCGGATGAGACCCGGGTG
>CAZUCG010000280.1:0-4607 GCA_964619145.1 uncultured Lentisphaeraceae bacterium
GCGCCAAACTGTAATGCCGTTCGCCGACGATCCCGGGTGTGGCCATCTTGGAACTCGATTGCAGCGGGTCGATGGCCGGAAAAAGGCCTTCGCTGGCCCGCTTGCGCGAGAGTACGATAGAAGCAGAGAGGTGCGAGAATGTGTGTACCGCCGCCGGGTCGGTAAAATCATCTGCTGGCACATATACCGCCTGAATGGAGGTGATGGCGCCAGTATCGGTGTTGGCGATGCGCTCTTGCAAACTAGACAATTCGGTACCCATCGTCGGCTGATAGCCCAAACGCGATGGCATTTGGCCCATCAGTCCAGACACTTCCATACCGGCTTGGATGAAACGAAAAATATTGTCAATGAGCAGCAAGACATCACGATGCTCGTCGTCACGAAAATATTCAGCCATTGTCAGCGCTGCGTGTCCGACTCGGAAGCGGCTACCTGGCGGCTCGTTCATCTGGCCGAAAATCATCACCATATTTGACAAGACACCAGCTTCTTTCATCTCGCGGTAAAGTTCTTCGCCTTCGCGACAACGCTCGCCGATGCCACAAAACAAGCTGACGCCATCCTGATGTCCGATCATATTATGGATCATCTCGGTGAGGAGAACTGTTTTGCCGACTCCAGCCCCACCAAACAAGCCCGCCTTGCCACCGCGCTCCAGGGGCACAAGCACATCAATGGCCTTGATACCAGTCTCAAAAACTTCAGACTTAATCGACCGCCGTTCCAAAGGCGGCGGGGCTCGATGCACAGAACGCCATTGGACATCGGCCAATGCTTCTCCGCGGTCGATGGTGTTACCGAACACATCGAACATCCGGGCGAGAATTTCTTTGCCCACCGGTGCCTTGAGTGGTCCGCCGCTGTCTTCCACCGCCATCCCGCGAGCCAAACCCTGCGTCGGGGTCAAGGCGATTCCGCGCACGCGTCTCGCATCCAGATGGGCCAGCACCTCAATCACGATCTGCTTCTCAGGCCCGGTGCGCAGCACCGAATAGATTGCGGGCAAACGCTGATCAAACTTTGCTTCCACGACGCTGCCGCGCACCGAGACGACGGCGCCAACGTTTGGGGAGACGCTGGTGCGATCTGAGTCCATCTTGTCCAAACAATTTCCTGGCATTAAAAATTCCTTCTTCTCTGTCTATTAGCACTCACTAAATATAACCTGAAAGTGAAAAAAAGCAATGAGCTATTATCTCACCCGGGGCAATTGGCCTTGAGAGTGTGGGCCGGCCAGCTTGCGGCGGGGTGTCATCGCGACCACTTCCAGTTGCGGACAGATGGCATATCCAGACCGTGCTGAATGATGTAGCGCTTATGCTCGCTCAGGTTGTCGGTCATCTTCTTTTTCAGTGTAGCACCGCGAGGTCCAAGCGAGCCAACCCGATAAATCACGTCCTGCACTAGGTGGAAGCGATCCAAGTCATTCAGCACGGTCATATCGAAATAAGTAGTGATGGTGCCTTCTTCCTTGTAGCCGCGCACGTGCAGATTCTTGTGGTTTGTGCGGCGATAGGTCAAGCGGTGAATCAGCCACGGGTATCCGTGGAAGGCGAAGATGATCGGCTTGTCTTGAGTAAACAGGGCATCGAAATCTTGATCGCTTAGCCCGTGCGGGTGTTCACTTTCCGGCTGCAATTTCATCAGATCTACAACGTTGACGACGCGAATCTTCAGCTCGGGCAGGTGTTTTCGCAGGATGGAAACCGCGGCCAGGGTTTCGAGCGTGGGCACGTCACCGCAACAAGCCATCACGACATCTGGTTCGGTTGCTCGATCGCAGCTCGCCCATTCCCAGATACCGATCCCTGTTGTGCAGTGTTCCACCGCTTCATCCATAGACAACCATTGCGGGGCCTGGTATTTACCGGCAATCACGACGTTGACATAGTGGCGGCTCCTGAGGCAATGGTCCCATACCGAGAGCAGACAGTTGGCGTCGGGCGGCAGGTACACCCGCACGACGGACGCCTTCTTGTTGACCACGTGATCAATGAAGCCGGGGTCCTGATGAGTGAAGCCGTTGTGGGCCTGTTGCCAGACGTGCGAGGCGAGCAGGTAGTTCAGCGAGGCAATCTTGCGGCGCCACGGCAATTCCGCGCTGACTTTCAGCCATTTGGCGTGCTGATTGAACATCGAATCGATAATGTGGATGAACGCTTCGTAACAGTTGAAAAGACCGTGCCGCCCGGTTAGCAGATAGCCTTCGAGCCAACCCTCACACTGGTGCTCACTTAGCATTTCCAACACTCGGCCGTCGGTGGCCAAGAATTCATCGTTCTCTTTCAGCCGCGCATTCCACTGCCGATCGGTGACCTCAAATACGGCATTCAGGCGATTGGACAATGTTTCGTCCGGGCCGAAAATACGAAAATTCCGCTGTTCGCGGTTCAATGCGATGACCTCACGCAGAAACTCGCCCAATTCGTGCGTGTCTGCGGCCTGCACGGCACCCGGCGCTGGTACCTCGACGGCATAGTCACGGAAGTCAGGCAGAATCAGGTCTCGCAACAGCAAACCGCCATTCGCGTGCGGATTCGCCCCCATCCGACGCTCGCCCTTTGGGGCAAGCTCGGCCAATTCGGGGATAAGGCGTCCGCCCTGGTCAAAGAGTTCCTCAGGCCGGTAACTTCTCAGCCAGTCTTCCAAGAGCTTGAGATGACCGGGATGCTCGGCATCCACCAGAATAGGAATCTGGTGGGCCCGGAAAGTGCCTTCGTTCTTTACGCCAGCGACTTCTTTTGGTCCCGTCCAGCCTTTTGGAGTTCTAAGGACGATCATCGGCCAGCGGGGCCGGGCGGAGACCCCGCTAGCACGGGCAGAGTCTTGAATTTGCCGGATTTCCGAAACAGCTTTGTCCAGGACTTCAGCCATCCGTTGGTGCATACTTGCTGGATCATCGCCCTCCACAAAGTAAGGCGTCCAACCATAACCTCGGAACAGTTGTTCGAGTTCTTCCGGCTCAATACGCGCCAATACGGCCGGATTGGCGATCTTATAACCGTTAAGATGCAAAATCGGCAACACAGCTCCATCCGTGATCGAGTTGAGGAATTTATTGGAATGCCAAGCCGTGGCCAGTGGCCCGGTTTCGGCCTCGCCGTCCCCGACGACGCAAGCGACAATTAGTTCCGGATTATCGAATGCCGCCCCGAAAGCGTGGCTGAGCGAATAGCCGAGTTCGCCACCCTCGTGAATTGAGCCGGGGCACTCCGGTGAAACGTGGCTGGGAATGCCACCGGGGAAAGAGAACTGCTTAAACAGCTTCCTGAGTCCCGCCTCGTCCTGGCTGATATCGGGGTAGATTTCGCTGTAGGAGCCCTCCAAATAGGTATTGCCCACCAGTGCCGGCCCACCGTGACCGGGGCCAGAGATGTAGATCATATCTAGATCGTGCTCCTTGATGACCCGGTTCAGATGCACATAGATGAAATTTTGGCCTGGCGTGGTACCCCAATGCCCGAGCAGCATCGCTTTCACTTGATTCGACTGCAGCGGTTCCCGCAATAACGGGTTGTCACGCAGATAAAGCTGGCCGACCGACAAGTAGTTAGCCGCACGCCAGTAAGCGTCCATCTTGCGGAGTAGGCAGGGCGAAAGAATTTTGCTGTTCATAAGTCAAATCACTTTTTTCAACCTAGCTCAAAAAACGCGGCAGTGCGTTCTATCATAGCTGGTCATTTTTTCAGCCTCAATAGTCGCGCGCTGATGGCCAAACACGGGGGCCGGGCGCCTTAATCTTTGAAGATCTGCTTGGGCTTGGATTGCTCACTAGCGATCTGTTCGTCAATCCAGTAGCCTTGGCGGCAATAATGTTCGTGCAGTTTGTTCTCATATTCCCGATTGAGCAGAGAATCCTTGGTATATTCCGGGGCCTCTTTGATAGCCTCGCGAGAAAGATTGATGAAGACTTTCGACTCATCCCAACTCACTCGATCGATCCACTTTGTCGCAACCAGGACTTTTTTCCCTGGCCACCAGTTCACAGTATCAACCATAAGATAACGAATCGCCCAAGTCTCGCTATCGATGATAAAATCCTCGACGTGGCCAATCGAGCCATTTGAGCTTTCAATATTATACTCACTCACCGCCTGCGTACTGCGCAAATTAGCATCCCACGATTTCGCCTCGGGAGCAAGCTCGCGGTCTTTCTCCTGAGCTTGAACAATGTAAGGGCGAATACCCCACATATAGGGGCCATTCCAGTACATCGGATATCCATAATACCCGTAATAGCTCGACTCAAATTGTCGCGAGACTGGCTTGTCGAGGTCCACAGAGGGGCTGCCCTCGATCTGTTTTTTGCTCAAATCAACGGTAATGTTCTGCTCTTGATTTAACACAGAAACCAACGCCTGCGGGGAGACTAACACTTGCCTGCCCGGGAGCCAGCCACCCGTATCTGCGACTAGATAGCGAATCGTCCAATATCGGTCATCGAAATAGAAATCCTTGACACTCCCGATTTTACCGTCGAGATTTTGCAATGTGTAACTCATCAGTACTGTAGCTTTGTTCAGCATAATGGTAATCCTTTCGCTCCACGCATTTCGTTCTTGTTTTTTCGCCAAATCGCTTTCAGCGCGATCCGTACAACTACT